>NZ_JBSFTC010000112.1:0-32490 GCF_053590415.1 Nonomuraea sp. NPDC003201 | reverse complement strand
GGTCCGCGGTGCGTGCGCGGACCCGCGGTGGGGCAGCCGCCGCCGGTGCGTTCCTGGAGCGGGCGGCGGAGCTGACGCCCGAGCCGGTCCGCCGCGGGCAGCGGCTCATCACGGCCGCTGAGGCCAAGCACGAAGCGGGCGCGCCCGCAGCGGCCCTGCACCTGCTCAACACCGCTCGCGACCATCCCCTCACCGCGTTGCAAGAGGCGCTCGTCGCCCGGCTGCGCGCCCGCGCCGGATACGCGCTGCGGCGCGACAGCAGCGGTGCGCAACTCCTCCTCGCCGCGGCGCAGGGTCTCGAAGGGCTCGACCCGGTACTCGCCCGTGACACCTACATCGAGGCGCTGTCCGCCGCGATCTACGGCGGCCGGCTCGGTGACGCCGAGCAGGTGGCCGCCGTCTCGAACGCGATCCTGGAGGCGACCGCCGGCGAGGAGTCCGACCGTGCGCGGGACCTGATCCTGCGCGGCCAGGCGCTGCTCGCCGCCAAAGGGCAGGAGGCCGCGCTCGAGACCCTGCGCCGGGCGCAGCGCGCGTTCCTCGAGCAAGCCCCGGACTCTCTCGAACTGCACTGGATGTGGTTCGCCTCCCGCGCCGCTCAGGATCTCTGGGACGCCCGCGGGCTGCGTGCGCTCGCCGACCGGCAGGTCGAGCTCGCCCGCGCCGAAGGGCTCGTGACGGTGCTGCCGATCGCCCTGAGCCTGCTGATGGTGGCGCAGACCGTCGACGGCGAGTTGGACGCGGCCGAAGCGTCCTGCGACGAGATCGACGCCATCAAGGACGTCACCGGCCACCCGCTGCCGCAGTACGGGCGGTTCTTCCTCGCCGCGTACCGAGGGCAGGCCGAAGAGGCGGAGCGCCTGGCGGAGCAGATCCGACCCGACGCGCAGGCGCGGGGCGAGGGGTACGGGCTGAGCGCGGTCAATTTCGGGGAGGCCATCCTCTACAACGGCCTGGGACGTTTCGCCGAGGCGGTGACCTCCGGAAGCCGTGAGCTGCCGCACACCCACGAGCTGAGCCACGCGATGCGCACGCTGCTCGAGCTCGTGGAGGCGGCCACGCACACCGGTGAGCGCACTCTCGCCGAGGAGGCGTTCGAGAAACTGGCGAGCGTCACGCGGCCGGTGGGGACCAACTGGGCGTTGGCCGTGCTGACGATGGCAGAGGCGCAGCTGCACGAAGGCGACGAGGCCGCGGCCCTGTACCGGGCCGCGATTGAGCGCTTCGAGGACGAGCGGATTCCGATCATGGTGGGACGCTGCCGCCTGCTGTACGGGGAGGAGCTGGGCCGCAAGGGCAGGCACGCCGATGCGCGCGAGCAGCTCCGGGCCGCGTACGAGCTGTTGTCGGGCATCGGCTTGAACGGCTTCGCCGAGCGCGCCGCACGCGAGCTGAACGCGAGCGGCGAGACCTTGCGCGTGCGCGCGCAGGGGTCGGCGGCACAGCTCACCGACCAGGAGCTCAATGTGGCGCGCCTGGCGCGCGAAGGACTCACGAACCGGGACATCGGCGCGCGGCTGTTCATCAGCGCGCGCACCGCCGAGTACCACCTGCGCAAGGTCTTCATGAAGCTCGGCATCAGGGGCCGTGCCGAGCTGAAGACCGCGCTCGCCGAGCTGGCCGAACCGTAGTGGAGAGCCCGCCAGGCTTGCCCCCGCGGTCCGGTCAGCCGCGAGCGCCGGTGACAACGGCCTTCTCCGTGGCCTGTGCGGGGGATTCGATGATGACCGGGCGTAGGCGCGCCCACACCACGAACGCCACCGCCACCATGGCGATGCCGGCCACAGGTTGGCGTTCACGTCACCGGTCCTGGCCCGCTCCTCGGCCAAGTTTGCGACGAGCCCCAGGATGATCAGCACGATGCCGTAGAACCCGATCGGTCCGGCGATGACGACGCGGATGTCGAATGCCCCTGCTCTGCGGGGTCCGGTGTTTTCACCCGTGGCAGGCTGGTCGTCGGACATGTACCGGCTCCTTTCCGGGGAAGAACGCTGGTCATCGGAAGATCACGTTGAGGGCGGTGACGAGCAGCGAGGAGATCCCCGCGAGCTTCGCCGGCGCCCGGTGCCAGAGCAGGCGGCTCGCCGCCGGATCGGTGCGCCGCTCCTTGGGTGTCTCCGAGAAGACGAGCCCGCCCAGCTCGCTCGCCGGCTCGAGGGAGGTCATCAGGCTGACCAGGACGCTCACCGTGATGTCCACGACGAACGCCACTCCCGCGCACACGAAGGCCGCTCCCTGCCCGGGCAGATGGATGACGTCCAGCTCGTTCACCACCCACAGCGCGACCGCGCCCAGCGTCCCGGACACCAGTCCCATCCCGCGGTCGCGGTCATCCGCTTCCGGAGGATGCCGAGGATGAAGGTGGCGAACAAGGGAGCGTTGAAGAAGCCGAACAGCGTCTGGAGGTAGGTCATCAGGTTGCCGTAGCCGGCGGCGATGAACGCGGTGCCGATGGCCAGGAGCGTCGCACCGACCGTGGCCCACCGGCCCGCCTTCAGGTGGTAGCCGTCGGAGTGGCCCTTCTTCACACGAAGTTCGTCGTCCAGTAGCCGAAGGAGAGCACGAAGCCCAGGCCGAAGACGATGCCGACGACGGACACGATCGAGTTGCCGAATCCGGCCAGTTCGTCGCCTGGCCACGAGTTGAGCTGCTCGGCGGCGCCGCCCACGGCCGTCCGCACCCTGTCGATCAGGCCGTCGACACCGCCGACGCGGTGCAGCCCGATGAGGGTGAGCGGCAGCAGCGCTGCGACGATGACGAAGAACTGCAGGACCTCGTTGTAGACCCGTAGTAGAAGGGCATCATCACGATGCCGAGGAACAGCGTGGCCGGGACCGCGCCGATCCAGTAGTAGTGCATGGTCGGCATGCCGTACTCGGCGCCGTTGGCCGACATTCCGATGACCTCGACGGCGCCGAGGTTCGCCGAGATGAAGGCCGGCCCGGTGATCCACGCCGGCAGCGACCGCCCCGACAGGAGGAAGTCGAGACTGCTGTGGACCCGCCGACGCGTGGCCACTCCGACCAGCAGGACGACGGCGAAGTAGACGAAGATCAGCAGATAGTCGACGAGTTCGGCGCCGATCCTCAGCGGGTTGACCACGGGGGCACTTCCTCCCCGGTCAGGTAACGACCTAGGACGCTCATGCCCGCTGCTCCGGCGGCACGTACTCGAAGGTAGGGCCGGCCGTCGTGCCGTCCTCCTCGGGCATCACCATCAGGGCGCCGGCCTGACCCTTGAGCGTGTACATGGTGCCGACAGCGGACCCGAGCAGTTTCGGGTCGCCGTTGAAGGCCTGCTCCAGCTGGTTCAGCAGGGTGCAGTAGGTGCGGTTGAACTCTTCCTGCGCGGTACGGATGGCGCTGCCCGGGGCGTGGTCGGACAGCCGCGGGTTGGGCCGCATCGGGCGCACGGCGGCCAGGCTCGTCAAGATCGGCTCGCCGGTGGGCCCGGACTGCGGGGTGTCGCCGCGCCGGTAGCGCCGGCCGAGTTTGAGTTCCTGGAAGCGGTAGTAGTGGGCGACCTCGTCCCGATCGGGGTGGAAAATGTCCTGGTCCCCGTCCCAGACCTCGCCTCGTGCCGTGCCCTCGCCCTGTTCGACGATCTCCACCAGCGCCCCCAGCGCCGACTCCAGATCCTCCACCGCGAACAGAGACCCCGCGGTGTGCCGGAAATGGCTGCCGCTCACCTGACGGGCAGGATCGCCGCAGAAGACCTCCCGCTCGCCGAGCCGCTCGCACAGGTCACGCAGTCCTAGTTCGATCGCGTCATAGAACTGCCCGATCGTCTCGTAGCCGTCGCCTTCCGCCGGGGCGCCGGGCGGCGCGGGCCGCTCCAGGCGCAAAAACATCTCCAGGGCTTCCGGGCCGAACGGAAGCAGCGACAGTTCCAGATCGCTGTGGGGCAGCCGTCGGGGATGCGGCGGCAACATTTCCGGCATGTCGAGGCAGGGCCGGCCGCCGACGGCGTTGAGCAGGTTCGCGGCCAGGGCCAGGTGCAGCATCTCCTCGGCGAAGACGCTGCCCACCACCTCCATCGCCTCGGGGTTGCGTTCGGGGTCCAGGGAGTACAGCGCGCACAGGTACGGCGGCAACGTCGCGTGTTCCAGCTCGACCGCCCACTGCAGGTGTTCCCGCAGACTGTCGAGGGTGTCGATCCGTGCCGGCCCGGGAACAGCGACAGTCCCCTGCGGTTCCAGATTCTTCATCAGAGTCCTACCTCAATTGTCAGAGTCCACGTCCAGGGACGCCTTGGTGCCGAACGGTCGCCAGCTAAGACCGGACAGCCCTCGCGGTCGTGACAGTTGCCGCCCATGAGTTCCGCAGCGGGCATTGTCAGGCCGTGGCGAGCCGTTGGCGGGCGCGTAGCCGGCGGCGCTCTTCCGGAGTGGTGCCGCCCCACATACCGTCCGGTTCGCCGGTGCGCACGGCCCAGTCAAGGCAGGCCGCTCGTACGGGGCAGGTCTGGCAGATGTGCCGTGCCTGCTCTTCGCGCTGACCGGGATGGTCGTCCCACGTGATCGGGAAGAACAGGCCGGGGTCCGCATCCTGGCAGGCCGCGGACGCCATCCAGCGCAGAGGGGATCGAGGCTCTCGGTGCTGATGAAGCTGATGAACGGTCATGTTCTCCACCTCGTGAGGATGGGTCGGTGTGGGCTCGGTAATTCATCTGGTCAGGACGGCGGCGAGTGCTTGCCCGACCGTGCTGTACACCGGCAGGAATGCGTGGAGCCGGACGAGCTGAGCAGACGGGCGGGGGCGCCGCGGACCCCGGCCAGGCGTACGCTCGCGTCGTCGCCGGCGGCGCGCCCCGGATCGGCTGGGAGCTCGAGCCGCGGGGAGTCGGTTCTCGGGGGCGGCGGAGAGCCGAGCATGCCGGATTCAGGAGGGACGGAAGATCCCATCCAGGTCGTGGAGGTCGTGGGCGGAGGCCGAGATGGCCAGATGCGCCTGTCTTCGGGCCGGCAGGCGAGCCGGGTGCCGGATGGGTCTCATCGGCGCGGCTGCCGGCCCAATGAGGCCGCCGGATCAGGCGGCTCGGTGACGCTGCCAGTGCTCTTCGAGGGCGGCGGCGACCTGCTCAGGCCGCTGCAACAATGGCCAGTGGTTGCAGTCGAGCTTGATCACGTGCTCCGCCCGGATGGCCCGGCCCAGTTCGTCGGCGAACTCGACCTGACAAGCCGGGTCGCGTGCGCCCCAGAACACGAGGCCAGGCGCGGTCATCTTCGCCAGCTCGGGCTCCCACTCGCTGCCCATCCGCACCGCGGAGCGGTAGAGCTTGAGAATGCTGTCCTTCATCGGCGCGTCCACGTACCGCACCATCTCCACGGCCAGATCGGCGGGCACCTCGAAGCCGGAGACCAGGTCGACGGCGAAGCCCTGCGGCGTCAGCCCGGCCATGAACCGGTCACCCGCGACCGGGTCCTGCCAGATCTTGGCCAGCGGATGCCACACGTAGCGAGCGCTGATCGGGCCGTTGCCGCCGGCCCAGGTACGCACCAAGTCGGGACGCAAGGACGCGACCCGGGCGGTGAGAATGCAGCCCCAGTCGTGGCCGACCAGATCGACCGGCTCGCCGACCTCCTCCAGCCGGCCGATCAGCCAGTCGGCGTACTCCTCCTTGGTGCTTGCGAAGCCGTCCGGGCGTGGAGCGCCGAAGCCCGGCAGGTCCCAGGCTTCCACGTCCGTGCGCTTCAGGTGCCGGCGGACGCCCGCCCAGACGCGGTGGGTGTCGGGGACGCCGTGAATGAGGATCGCGGGCATGGGAGTGTCATTCCTGCGTGTGGTGGGCGGCGTCGAGGATGGCGGCGACGATGGCGTCGGGCTGCGAGGCCGCGATCGCATGCGAGGCACCGGCGATCTCGCGGGTACCACGCGAACCGGCCCGTTCGGCCATGAAGCGCAGCGCGGCGGCCGGGATGTTGAGGTCCCGCTCGCCGTGGACGAACCAGGACGGGGTGGTACGCCAGGCGGGCTTGTTCACCGTCAGGACGTCGGTCAGCGCCCGTTCGGTCACTGGCCGCTGCGTGGCCGCCATCAGCGCGGCCTCGTCGGCGTCGAGGTCGGCGCAGAACTGATGGTGGAACTTGTCCGCGGCGATGCGGAACTCGTTCCCGCCGGAGGCGACCGGATAGGCCTCCAGCGCGCCGCCCAGGGTGCTGCCCTCGAACTTGGCCGACAGCAGGAACGCGCTCTCGGCGGGCTCGGGGGCGAAGGCGGCGACGTAGACCAGGGCGTGCACGGCCGGGTTGCCGGCCGCCGCCTGGGTGATCACCATGCCGCCGTAGGAGTGGCCGACCAGCACGACCGGGCGGCCGATGCCGTTGATCACATCGCGCACGTACGCGGCGTCGCCCTCCACGCTGCGCAGCGGGTTGGCCGCGGCGACGGCGGTGAGCCCGTTGCTGTGCAGGCGCTGGATGACGCGGTTCCAGCCGGCCGATTCGGCGAAGGCCCCGTGGACCAGGACGATGACGGGCTGGTCGCTCATGAGTTGGCCTTTCCGGTGTGCAGGGCGGACTTGAGGACGTCGATGGCCTGGGCGGTGGCGGCTCGCTGGGCGCGGGTGTCGCGCAACGGGTTGAGCATCATGAAGTCGTGCAGCGTGCCGTTGTAGCGGACGCTGGTGGTCGGGACGCCGGCCTCGGTGAGCTTGCGGGCGTAGGCCTCACCCTCGTCACGCAGCACGTCGCTCTCGTCGACGATGACGAACGCGGGCGGCAGGCCGGCCAGGTCGTCGAGGGTGGCGCGCAGGGGTGAGGCGGTGATCTCGGCGCGCTGGGCGGGGTCGGTGGTGTAGGCGTCCCAGAACCAGGCCATCGCCTTGGCGGTCAGGTACGGGCCGTCGGCGAACTCGCGGTAGCTGGCGGTGTCCTGGGCGGCGTCGGTGACGGGGTAGTACAGCGACTGGTGCACGAAGGTCACGTCGCCGCGGCGCTTGGCGAGGATGGTCAGTGCGGCGGTCATGTTGCCGCCGACCGAGTCGCCGGCCACTGCCAGGTGGGAACTGTCCAGGCCCTCTTCGGCGCCGTGACGGGTGATCCACTGGGCGGTGGCGTAGGCCTGCTCGATCGCCACTGGATAGCGGGCTTCGGGGGAGCGGTCGTACTCTACGAAGACCACCGCGGCGCCCACGCCGACGGCCAGCTCGCGTACCAGCCGGTCATGGGTGCCGGCGTTGCCGAGAACCCAGCCGCCGCCATGGACGTACAGCACGGTGGGCAGCACACCCGTTGTCCCCGCAGGTTTGATGATTCGTGCCTGCACGTCGCCGACTTCGGCCGGGACGGCGATCCACTTCTCGTCCACCTTCGGCTTGTCGACCGGGGCGGCCTGCAGGTCGTCCAGCACCTTGCGGGCGCCGTCGGTCCCCAGCTCGTACAGGTACGGGGGCTTGGAGGTCGCCTCGGCGAGCTGCTGCGCCGCCGGCTCCAGGACGTGGTTGTTCATGCGGAATTCTCCGTTTCCATCTCTCACCACGGTTGGGATTGACTCACCCACTTAGACCGGGGCGGCCCTGGATCCGTGACACCGGATCGGGAAAAGAGGATCTGCTGCGAACCCACGCGGTCGTCCGGTCTGAGAGGGGTGGGCACCGGAGGCGTGGGAGGCCATCGGGCAGTGCCATGACGCGGGCATTCGCACCCGCCTGATCACACCGCCGCCAGAGCGTCCCGCGTCGTGTGATCCCGCCCGTCGAAGGCAGGCGCAGAGCCTCAGGCCGTGGTCGCCGTGGCTTCGAGCAGCGTGGTGTTGATCTGTTTGCGGGATACGATGCCGAGCTTCGCGAAGACCTTGCGCAAATGCCATTCGACGGTGTGGGGGCTGATGAAGAGCTGAGCGCCGATCTCGGGGTTCGTCAGCCCGTCACCGGCCAGGCGCGCTATCTGCGCTTCCTGGGCGGTGAGAGTGGCGCGCGCCCCGACGGTGCGCTTGCGTATCGTCTCGCCGGTGGCCTGAAGCTCGCGCCGGGCGCGTTCCGCGAACGCCTCGGCTCCCATCTGGCCGAGCATCTCGTAGGCGATGCCCAGCTGCTCGCGTGCGTCGACGCGGCGGTTCTCCCGACGCAGCCACTCGCCGTAGAGCAGCCGGCCACGGGCGTGCGTCACCCGGACCTCGGTGCGGCTGAGCCGCTCGATCGCCTCACGGTAGAGAGTCTCGGCGGCCGGTCCGTCGCTCACCTGCGCACGCGCGCTCGCCGAGGTGCCGAGGGCCCAGTCGGTGCCACTGGCCTGTGCCATCTCGTCGAGTCGCTGGGCGGCTTCGGCGGCGCGGGCCGGCCTTCCGCTCCGGGCTGCGGCCTCGACGAGCTCGGTCAAGGACCTGATGTACGGGCCTCCGAGCTCCTGTGGATGCTTGGAGCCTCGCTCGGCCGCGACATACGCCTCCTCGTAGCGACCGAGGCCGTTGTAGAGCACCGCGCTCGCCCATTGGGTGGCGGTCACCACCTTGCCTTCCCCTTGAAGGGCAGCCTCTCGTGTGAGCGCTTCGATCGCCTGACTTGTCGCGGTTTCCCGCCCCTTCCAGGGCTCGAGCACCAGGGCCGCGTACTGGGCGAAGAAGCGGCTGCCTGTCACCTCACCGATCGTCACCGCCTCGGCCAGCAGCGCGTCGGCGACGGCGAGCTCGCCGGCCAGGGCCCGATTCGACACGAGCATGTGCAGTGCCAGCGGCAGCACCGACAGAGCTCCCGTCTGGCGTGCCAGGTCGACCAGCCTCGCCGAGAGAACCGACCAGTTGTCGAAGTCCCAGACGTTATGGGCCATGCGGCACGCGAACGACAGCCAGCTCAGGCTCTCTTCCCTGGAGACCCCTTCGGTGCGGAAGGCGTCCAGGGCCCGCAGCACCATCGGCACGCCCGCCGAGTAACCCTCGGTGGCCACCACGGCCACGCCGTTCAGGAACAGATCGTGGCGCCCCGGTGGCGGCCCCGGCGGTGCGGCGAGCGTTGCCTTGGCGACGTCCACCATCTGTGCGCCGCTCGGCAGCCGGCCGGCCGTCATCGCCGCGTTCAGCGCGTCACGGTAGGTTTCGCGGGCCAGTCCGGGGTCCAGCGGCTCGAGCTGTTTCGCGGCTTTGAGCAGCAGTGGCAAGCCGGCGCCGGCGCTGGTGGAGGCGAACACGATCTGACCGCGCAGCAGGCTGGTTCGGGCGAGTTCGCGTTCGTCCAGGGGGCTGAGTTCCGCGGCGTCCAGCAGTTCGAGCGCGGCGTCGAAACCACCGGCCTGATACTTGGCCCGTGCCGCCGCCAACGCTCTGGCGCCGCGGCGTGCGGAGTCGGGGGTCAGCTCGGCCGCCCGCTCCAGGAACGCGGCCGCCGCCGCGACCCCGCCGCGCGCTTGCGCCCGATGGGCGGAGCGCTCCAGCTCGGCGGCCACTGTCTCGTCCGGGCCGGCCGTCGCGTTGGCCAGATGCCAGGCCCGACGGTCGGGATCGGACTGGCGATCGGTCGAGTCGGCCAGCGCGCGGTGCACGTTCTGCCGGTCCTGCGGGGCCGCCCCGCGGTAGGCCGCCGAGCGCACGAGGGGATGGCGGAAACGCGCCCGGGTGCCCATGGTGATCAGCCCCGCCGCTTCGGCCGGCGATGCGGCGGCCGCGTCGATTCCCAGCAGCTCGGCCGCTCGCGTCAGCAGGGTCAGATCGCCTACCGGCTCGGCCGCCGCGATGAGCAGTAGCTGCTGCGATGGGGTCGGCAGCGACTGGATCCGTCGCAGGAAGCTCTGCTCGATCTGGCCGGCCAGCGCCCGCGCGTCGGGCCGCCCGAACCCACCCGCGAGTTCCGCCGGTGTCAAGCCCCGGGGCAGTTCGAGCAGGGCCAGCGGGTTTCCCTGCGTCTCGGCGACGATCCGGTCCCGGACCTGCTCGTCGAGTCGCCCGGGAGTCACGGAGTCCAGCAGGGCGCGGGCGTCGCTGTCGCTCAACCGTCCCACTTCAAACTGCGGCAGCCCCGCCAACCCGGGTTCGAGGTAGCCCTCGCGCACCGCGAACACCAGCCCGATCCGCTCCGCGAGCAGGCGTCGCGCGACGAAGGCCAGGGCCTGCGCGGAGACCTTGTCCAGCCACTGGACGTCATCGATGAGGCAGACCAGCGGCTCTTGCTCGGCGACGTCGGCAAGCAGGCTGAGCACCGCGAGCCCGACCAGGAAGCGGTCCGGTGGAGCCCCCGCGCTCAGGCCGAACGCCGTCCCGAGCGCGTCGCGTTGCGGCTCCGGAAGGCGACCGAGACGATCCAGAAACGGGGCGCACAGCTGGTGCAGGCCCCCGAAGGCCAGCTCCATCTCCGACTCCACGCCCGCCGCCCGCGCTACTCGGCAGCCGGACGCGCTGCCCCGGGCGTACTCCAGCAGCGCCGTCTTGCCAATGCCGGCCTCGCCGCGCAGGACCAGGACCGAGCTACGGCCAGCCTGCACCGTCGCCACGAGTTGGTCCAGCGTCTCGCACTCGATCTGCCGCCCACGAAGCTGCAACCCGGGATTCCTGCTCGCCATGGGCACCCCCCGCCGACCGTTTGCCCGGTAATCAATGGCTGCCGAACGTAGGAGGTTACTGGCGCTACGTCTTGGATCCACGGGCAGCCTACCGTTCTGCTGTCAAGCCCGGCAATTTGCCCATGACGCCACGCCCCCGGTGCCCACCACGAGGCCCCAGGGGTCTGGGCCAGGGTACTGGCCAGGCTGTCCCAGGGCGCGATGAAAGGCCCCAAGAAGCGACCGTGATCACAGTGGCATCGCTGGATGCTGGGGGCGAACGGAGCCGATTGTGATCATGAACCTGCTGGAGTCACACAGAGACCAGTCGGAGCAGACCGATGATCGGTCGATCAGGAGATGGGACGGAGCCACTTCGGTGTTCGTCGGCGCCGCGCCGCGGCTCTTCGCGATCGGCCTGCGCGTCCTGAAAGACGTGGGCGAGGCCGAGGACGTGGTGCAGGAGACGTGGCTGCGATGGGCCCGCGCCGACCGCGCGGTCGTCATCAGCCCGCCCGCGTTCCTCGCGCTGACCACTACGAGGCTCGCCATCAATGTCGCCCAGTCCGCTCGCCGGCGCCGCGAGACCTCCGTCGGCCCCTGGCTTCCCGAGACGACGGACGGCGCTGTCAGCCCCGAGACGGCAGCCGAACGACGCGAGGCGGTCGACAGCGCGATCCTGCTGCTGCTGGAGAGACTGACCCCCGCCGAACGAGCGGTCTATCTCCTGCGCGTAGCCTTCGACTACCCCTACCGCCGGATCTCCGAGATCCTTCACCTGGGCGAAGACCACGCGCGGCAACTCGTGCGACGCGCCCGCGGTCACCTCGCCACTGAGGGACGCCACCAGGTGAGCACCACCGCGCACCGGCGCCTCGTACGAACGTTCCTCGCCGCCGCGCAGACCGGCGACCTCGCCGAGCTGGAAGAACTGCTCGCCGCCGACGTCGCCCGCTAGGTCCGTGAGCGTCGGGCTACGGCACGGTCGTGGATCCCCAGCAGCAGGTCCGTGGGGTGTGAAGGTCAATGGGCGGCCGCGCCATGCGGCCGCCCAGTACGCGTATGGTCGGTGTCAGCGTTGCCTTTGGCCGACGCACGAGAAGTTCTTGGCCTGGCTGACGTCACCGTGACCCTTGTACTTCGGCCACAGCGGATATTCGCACAAGGGGCGTGTGCGGTTCTTGGCGGCGGGGTTGGCGTCGGTCGCCACCGGGTTGGCCGGAGGGTTGTTTCGGCTCGTCCATTCGTCCAGGGCTGTGAGAGAGTCCCAGGCCAGGTCGAAGCGTCCGGTCCCGTGGGCGTAGCCTCCCTGTACGTAGTAGCGCACGAAGCGGCGGATCGATGGGCCGTAGCGTTCGGCCATCCGTTCGTAGTAGGCGTTGGTCAATGCTTGCGGGACCGCCATGTCGGTGGTGCCCTGGACGATGATGAGCTTGCCGCCGTGATTGGCGAAACGGTCGATGTCGGGGTTCGTCGTGTTGAGGAGCCCGGACAGTTCCTTGACGCGCTTTTCGTACTGCCGATAGTCGAAATCCACCAGGGACCCGTTGGCGCCCTGCTCGATGAAGTAACGGATCACCGGATCGAAGAGCAGGTGGTAGCCGGTGGCTTCACCATTTCCCGCGCTGTCGAGCATCAGAGGGGCGAGATCGGCGCCCCGCAGGACGGGATAGGGACCTATCCCGGTTACTCCGTTCGCCAGCGGGAACGCGAACTCGTAGCGGGAGGCCGCTGTCCGCAGGGTTTGGATCTGGGTCTCGGACAGACAGGTGTCCGAGCTGTCGGTTCTACCGGGGCAGCGTAGCGACTCGACGGAGAAGGTATTGTCGCAGCCCCGGACATTGGAGATCACTCCGTCGACTGCACCGTCGAGTTTGTCGCACGTGCCGTACACGGCATCGGTGACCAACTGCTGCTCGGCGGGGTTCAGATAGCCGCCGGGACGGCTGTAGGCCTGTTGCCAGATGTGATACCAGCTGAGCACCATCGCCTGATTCTCAATGGCCGGGTAGTAGGCGATGATTCCGTCGTAATCGTCGCCGTATCGCTGGGCCGCGACGAGTGCCTCATGTCCTCCTTTGGAGGCTCCCACGTAATACTGTTCATCGGGTTGTTCGCCGTAGTACCTCTTCACGAGATTGATGACGGCATCACGGGTGCGTTTGACGCTCTGTCCGGACCAATTGGCGAGCGCCTCCTTGTTCAGGGCAAAGGATCCGGTGGGGCTGGTGCCCACGGCGGTGCCTCCGTCGCTCCCGAACGTGGCGTAGCCACGGTTGATCGGCGGCTGTCCCTGTGCCGGGTCGGTGTTAACAAGGCCGGGAGCCACGTCGAGCCCCGTGACGACGATCCCGTTGAAGCCGCTGCCGCCGAACTGCACCGACTTCCTGTTCCACGAGGTCGGCAGGTTGACCTGGAAGTCGATGTCGGGTGCCGTGGTGTCGAAGCTGTGCACCTTGCCCCGGGCCAGGCAGAACTCAGGGCGGCCGCCGGCCGGGTCGGCGCCGTTGAGCGTCGCGGAGTCGACCTCGCCGCCGCGGGTGGGCAGGCCGATCTCCGCAGCGTCCATGCGCAGTCCCACGAGCGACGCGCACCTGGTCGCAGCGTCGGTCACGATCGTCCGCGCCGGGTCTGCGGTCGGGGCGGCGACTGCCGGGGAGAGACCTTGAAGTATCCCGAGGCATGACGCGGTCAGCGCGGCGATGGTGATCGCGGAGGTGTGTTTTTTCATATGTCCTTCCAGGCAATACGACTTCGCTTCTTCGATGGAGCCGGAGGTGAGACCGCTGCCGGGCATCGGTTCGGCCCTGAAGCGTCGATAGTGTGGACCCGCACTCGAGGAGGCGCGGTTACCAGGTTTGGTCGCCGGCACGAACCAGCATCTCGTTGACGGCGACCCGCCGCTCTCGCGTGACGATGTAGCTGATCGCGTCCGCGATGTCCTCCGGCCGCAGCGCTTCGATTGCGCTGATCTGCCGGCGGGCGTCGTCCCTGGTGGTGTCGCTGAGGTGGTTCACCAGTTCGGTGTCCACGGTGCCGGGCTCCACCACGCTGACCCGGACGTGTTCCCTGAGCAGTTCCTGGCGAAGCGATTCGGTGAACGCGTTCAGGCCGAACTTGGTCAGGCCGTAGACGCTGCTGCCCGGCCGGGCGACTCGCCCGGCCGTCGAGCTGACGTTCACCAGATCCGCCACCTGCCGCGGGGACGTCGACGCCGCGTAGATCAGGTGCGGGATGGCGGCGTGAGTGATGTGCAACAGCGCTGCCACGTTGAGCGAGACCATCCGATCCCACTCCTCGATGGTGGTGTGCAGCGCCGAGTTGAGCAGCATGATCCCGGCGTTGTTGACCAGGATGTCCAGGCGCCCGAACCGATCCAGCGTGTCCTGCACCATGTCGTCGGCGCGTTCGGGCTCCGTGATGTCGGCCTCTAACGCGACCGCCTCTCCGCCCAGCTTCGCGATGTCGCTCGCGACCTGGTCCAGGCGGTTGCGGCGACGGGCGACCAGGGCTACCGCCGCGCCCTCGCGGGCGAGGCGGCGCGCGGTCGCGGCGCCGATTCCGCTGCTGGCGCCGGTGACGAGCGCGACGGCTCCGTCCAGCGGCCGGTCGTACATGACTGCCTCATTCCTTCGGTTCGAGGACGACGCGGAAGCGGGCGTCGCCGCGGATCGTTCGCTGATAGTTCTTGGGTGCCACGCCGGGTCAGCTGCTGACCGGTGAAAGTGACGGCACGATGGGCGGGCACGCTCACGACGGCAGTTCGGTTCCGGCCTGTTCGCGCACCATGTGGTCGGCGTACCAGTCCGGCCGATTCGGGTCCTCCGCACCGATGCGCGCCCCGTGCCGGCCATGCGCGGCCGCGAGATCCGAGGCCGAGGCGAACGTGGTGACCGATGGATCCAGCCGTCCCGGCCGCCGGGTGGTCACACCTCGCTCGGGTCGGCGCCGAGCCGCTTGAGCTGGTCGTACGCGGCGTCGATGTCGTTGACGACCAGGTGCGGGCCCTGAGCCGTGCCCGGCTTCTGAGACGTGACCGACGTGCCGAAGGTGACCGACGCCGCCGAGCCGGGCGGGGTCACCTGCACCACCCGGAAGTCCTCGCCGGTGGTGATGTCGACATCGAGCCGCCGGCCCAGCGCCGTGTAGAAGTCCTTGGCTCGGTCGACGTCCGAGACCGGCACCACGACGACTTCAAGCTTCATGTCCATGACCGCTCCTCCTGTGCCCTGACGAAATGTCGGCACGACGAGACTTGCGCGGCCGACTGCCGGGTCGCACCACGGAGTCTCACTGGTCTACCGTGACCAGGGGAGGCCACGGGTACGAGTGGCCGCCCGCCGACTTGGTGACGGAGGCCGGCAGCTCACTCCTCAACTTTCACCGCGTCATGGATCCGTACTCGCCGCGGGACAGGGCGTCACCGAGCTGCCTTCGGGAGCTGATCCCGAGCTTGGTGAAGACCTTGCGGAGGTGCCACTCGACCGTACGCGGGCTCAGAAAGAGCCGAGCCGCGACCTCCGGGTTGGTGAGGCCGTCCCGCACGAGCAGGGCGATCTGTTGCTCCTGCGCCGTCAATTCGTCACTCGTCGAGGCCTCGTTCTTGCGCCTGCGGATGGTCTCGCCCGTGGCGAGAAGCTCGCGGCGGGCACGCTCGGCGAACGCCTCCATCCCGATCGACACGAACATCTCGTACGCGGTACGCAGCTGAGCCCGCGCCTCGGCCGGTTGACGGTTCTGACGCAACCACTCGCCGTACAGCAGATGAGCGCGCGCCAAGTCCGGACGCAGCAGCGTCCGCTCCAACCGCTCGATCGCTTCGCGGTAGAGGCGGTCCGCGGCAGCGTCGTCGCTCAGCAGCGCCCGGCAGCGAGCCAGCAAACCTCGTGCCCAGTCCGTGTCGCACGGCTCTGCCGCGTCCGCCATACCGTCGAGCGCACCGCGTCCGACCGTGTGGTCTCCGACGCGCGCTGCCGCCTCGACGAGTTCGGGCAGCACCCACTGGGAGAGAATCAGGTTGGCGGTGCCGGCGGCGGCCTGGGCCACCGGCAACGCTTGCTCATATCGGGCGAGGCCGTTGTAGAGAGCCGCGGCCGCCCACTGAGCGCCCGCGACGGCATTCAACTGACCGTCCGCGCCGGCCTGTTCGATCGCGGCGGCGATCAGCGCCGAGGCCTCGGCCTCCTTTCCCCGCATCGCCGCCAGAAAAAGCTTGGTGTACTGCGCCATGGGCACGCCCGTCTCAGCGTCGACGGCTTCGGATTCGACGACGATGGCGGCCGCGTCGGCGAATTCGCCGTTCAACACGGTCATCGTCCCCAATCCGGAAAGATAGAGGGGAAGCTCGGTCAGGGCGCCGGCCGTGCGCACCTCCGCGACCACCCTGGTGAAGAGCTCGCGCATGCCCCGTTCGTCCCAGAGGATCGGGCTCGCGCTACAGGCCGCCCAGCCCCACTTCAGGAAGTCCCGCACGGGATGGTCCTTGAGCGCGGCCATCGCTTTCCGCAAACGGGGGACCGCGGCGCTCCGGTCGTCGGTGATGAGCAGCGCGTAGCCCTCGATCACGAGATCGAGGGCACGCGGGCCACCGGGCGGATGGGAAAGTTCTCTCATCGCCCGGGAGATCGCCATGACGCTGTCCGCGTCCGCGGTGGCCAAGGCCGCGGTACACCACGCGATCAGGTAGGTCTCCCGCGCGAGGTCCATGTCGAACGATTCGAGCCGCTGCGCGGCCGTGAGCAACATCGGCGGCGCCTCCTTGTCGAGGCCGGCCGCGAACGTGATCATGCTTCGTACCAGGTGTGATCGAGCGCGCTGATACTCGCTCTGCGCGTCGCCGTCCGCGATGCCGACGAATCGCCGCGCGGCGTCGAGGTCACCGGCTTTCAGGCTGGCGTCCGCTGCTGCCACCGCGCGGTCAACGCGCCGCGAGGTGTCGATGGTCAGTTCCACGGATCGCTGCAGGAACGCCGCCGCGGCGGCCAGCCCACCGCGCGCCTGCGCCCGGTCGGCGGACCGTTCGAGTTCGGCGGCCACGGCCTCATCGGGTCCGGCCGTGGCGGACGCGAGGTGCCAGGCACGGCGATCCGGGTCGGTTCTCGCGTCGGTGACCTCCGCCAGCGCCAGATGCACCGCCCGGCGGTCCTCTTCCCTCGCAGACCTGTACACGGCCGACCGCACGAGCGGGTGACGGAAGATCACCCGTACGTCGAACGACAGCAGCCCGTCCGTCCCGCTCGCCAGTACCGTCGCCGGCGTGACGCCGAGCCGTTCGGCGGCACGCCACACCAGCGAGGGGTCGCCGACCGGCTCGGCGGCGGCAACCAGCAGGAGCAACCGGGTCTGCTCGGGCAGGCCTTCGATCCGGGCCAGGAAGCTCTGTTCGATCCGGCCCGGCAGCGTGTCGGCGTCCAGAAGGCCGAATCCGCCCGCCATCCGGGTCACGCCCAGCTCGCGCGGCAGTTCCAGCAAGGCAAGTGGGTTCCCCCCGGCCTCGGCCACGAACCGGTCGCGGATCTGCTGATCGATCCGGACGTGCGTCACCGAGCTCAGCAGAGCGTGTGCGTCGGCGGCCTTCAGCCCGGTGACCTCCAGCTCCGGTAGTCCGAGCAAGTTCTGAGACCGCTGCCGAGAGCCGAAGACAAGGGCGACCGACTCCGCCAGCAGCCGCCGGGCGACGAAGCCGAGAACCCGCGCCGAGGCCCGGTCCATCCACTGCGCGTCGTCGACCACACAGAGCAGGGGACCCCCCTCCGAGGCGTCCGACAGCAGACTCAGTACTGCCAGCCCGACCAGGAAGTGTTCGGGCGGCGTTCCCCCGCGGATGCCGAACACCGTCTCAAGCGCATCGCGCTGCGGCGGCGGAAGTTTCGCCAGCCGATCCAGCAGCGGCGCGCACAACTGATGCAAGGTGGCGAAAGCCAATTCCATCTCGGACTCGACACCGACCGCACGCAGCACCCGCATGCCGGTGGCCGCGTTCTCCGCGTACTCCAGCAGCGCCGACTTCCCGATTCCGGGCGCGCCGTACACGACGAGCACGCGACTTTCGCCCATGCGGACGGCCGCGATCATCTGATCGATGAAAGCACACTCCGGCCCTCGCCCGAGCAGCCCGACGTTACGACCGTGCCCGGCGCCCCGCTTACTTTGGTCCACGGCCCCCCGCATTTTTGTCCCAATTGCACCACTCTGAGTAGAACGAAAACAATGCGCCAGGCCAAGGTTTCCGGACCCGGATGTAGGCAGCGGAGCCGGCATACATACGACGGCGTTCGGCGAGATCGCCGCACCGCGCTGGCCGACAACGCGCGGGTTGGGTCGGCAGCGGACGGGATCGGAGTGAGCAGTTCGCGTGGATGATCGACCTGCGGGTCTTCTTGCTCGCCGAGACGGCGATGGGCCGTGGTACGTCCGGCGCGGCGAAGGCCGCCCTTGCGCAGCGTCGGTGTCCGCTTACGGCGTCTGGTCGGTCGGACGGATGAGGATTTCGTTGACCGCGACGTGCTGCGGCTGGGTGACCGCGTACACGACAGCATTGGCGATGTCCTCGGGCTGCAGGATGCGCATGGAAGCGGCCATGTTCTGCGCGGCAGCCCGCATCGTGGGGTCGGTGATGTGGCCGGCCAGTTCGGTGGCGACGAAGCCGGGCTCGACGACCACGACACGTACGCCCAGGGCGGTGACCTCCTGCCGAAGCGCTTCGGAGAAGGCGGTGATGCCGAACTTCGTCGCGGCGTAGACACCGTTGTTCGCCGACGCGATCCGGCCCGAGGTCGAAGAGATCTGCAGGATGGTGCCCTTGCGCTCCAGCAGGTGCGGCAGCGCCGAGTGGACCGCGTACATCGACCCGAGCAGGTTGGTCTCGACCATGCGCGTCCATTCCGTGGTGTCCGCTCCCACGATGGGGCCGGCGAGCATCACCCCGGCATTGTTCACCAAGACGTCCAGGGCGCCGAAGCGCTCGACGGTCTCCGCGACCGCGGCTCGTACCGACTCCTGGTCGGTCACGTCCAGTTCAAGGGCCAGCACCTCGCCGGGCGCCTTGCCCACCAGAGACTCCAACCGGTCGGCACGCCGAGCCCCGACCGCGACACGAGCCCCTTTCGCTGAGAGGGCCAGCGCCGTGGCCTCGCCGATGCCGGACGATGCTCCAGTGACGAGGACGACCTTTCCATGCAATGTGGTGCTCATGTGCTTCCTTTCCGCAGAGGTTCATAGGTTCCGCCAGCTAAGACCGGACAGCCTCCAGGTTTGTGACAGGTGCCGCGCCATTCTTTTCGGACCGTTGTGGCGCACGTCGTCGAGAACGACCCCCTATGGCAAGTCATGCCGACGCGCTTGAGCACGGGTCCCGACGGCCACCGTCCAGATCGTGACGGCGACCAGCAGGACGCAGACGGCCGCGATCGCCGCGACCACGGCGGCCACGCCGATCCAGGGCGTCGCGAGCGGCAGCGACAGGACGACGATGACGCACCCTAGAACCGCGGCAAGAAAAATCAGGGGCTCTGCGATGACAAGCACGTGTATCGCCCACAGCAGGGCAAGCTATACACCGACCGGGACGGCGACCGCGTAGCCGAGTGCCATCGGTGACGCCGCAACCTCGTGCCCGCTCTGCTCTACCGCCACTTCGAGCCCGGCGCCGAGGGCCGCCAGGGCTACGAAGACGCCATAGTGGCCGTATCCCCACAGGTAGGACCGATGACGGCGGTCACTGAGACCATCCCCCGCCGGTCCGAGGAAGTACAGCGACCAAAGAGCGAACAGCAGGACAAGGCCGGAGACTGCGCCTGCCGAAACCCTCGTCCGGGCAGTTCAAGGCCGCAGCAATACACAACAACACCCGGCGGCACTGAGCGTCACCCATCGAGCCGACTCATCATCCGTGGGTCGTGGGTTCAAGCCCCGCCACCAACCATCGACCGAAGCATCCCGAGCTTCGAACGTTGCGGCCGCCACAACTACGCCTACCCTCCTCGGCACCTCTCCCACCCGACCCGGCGATGGCGAACGGGTGCTGCGCGACTGGGTGGCATGGATGCTCGCCGAACTGCGAGCAACCAGCACCGGCACCAGCCGGCGCGACTGCTGGCGGCGGGAGTGGTGGTGAGTGCCCGGCTGCGGTGAGGCCTGCTCGAGCAGCGAGCTGCTCCATGCGGGGATGCAACACGTGCTCGAACCTCGTGGACGGCTGGGCTGCTCATCGGATGCGGCCGGGCCGCCCGAGATCTGAACCCCTCCCCCGTCGCACACTTGGTTGAGCATTGGCTGCCGCGTGGAGTCGCTCTCTGTCACCAGCCAACCGGCGATCAGTCGTACCGGCCAGAGAATTTACTAATCAGGCGGCGTTTCATGCGGGAACGCTGCGTCACGTTCCGCTACCCTCCCCACCGCAACCTGCCACCGCGGACCTACACAGGAGGGCACCCGACGATGCCAATTGACCCGTTGATGTCAGAACGGTTCCCACGGACCTCCCGCTACAACCCGGACTGGATCAGCTCCAGTGTCAGCGGCGGGGCCAACTCGCTGTGGCTGGCCGAGTGGCTCACCGAGGCGATGTCGTTGGGGCCCGGCATGCGGGTGCTGGATCTGGGTTGCGGCCGGGGCGCCTCGTCGATCTTCCTGTACCGCGAGTACGACGTCCAGGTATGGGCCACCGACCTGTGGTTCAGCCCCGACGAACGCATGCGACGCATCTACGACGCCGGCGCCGAGCACGCGGCGTTCCCCATCCACGCCGACGCCCGAGCCCTGCCGTTCGCCGAGGGCTTCTTCGATGCCGTCGTCAGCATCGACTCGTTCGTCTACTACGGCACCGACGATCTGTACCTGAACTATCTGGCCAGGTTCGTCCGGCCGGGCGGGCAGATCGGCATCGCCGGTGCCGGCCTGGTCCAGGAGATCGACGGGCCGACGCCTGAGCACCTGGCGGCGTGGTGGGAGCCGAGCATGGCCAACCTGCACTCGGCCGAGTGGTGGCGCCGCCACTGGGATCGCAGCGGTGTCGCCCACGTGGACGTGGCCGACACGATGGCCGACGGGTGGAAGTACTGGCTGGAATGGCAGCGGGCGATCGCACCGGACAACCAGCTGGAAATCGACGCCCTCACCGCTGATGGCGGACGCCACCTCGGTTATGTGCGCGCGGTCGCCCGGCGCCGGCCGGACGTCGCACTCGACGAGCCCATCTCCTCGGTCCCCGTCACGTATGTCAAGCGGCCCTTGCACCGCCCCCGGACGAGGACCAATAGGCCCGACGCCGGCATGTGATGGATGCCTCGCCCGCCCGACCGATCGAACTTCAGGGCGGGCGCCGTCTCGGTTGGCACCCCGCCGTTTCAGCAGGTCGCGGTGCCGACCCGAGTGTCGTTGCCGCGATCTCCCTCGCCGGAAACCGCATCAGTCGCAGACTCGCCGTCCTCGGGCTGGTTCTGCACCGAGCATCTTCCGGGCTCTGGCCTCCGCCGCGCGGAGTCCGGTGACGCGCAGGCGCTTGAGCGGGCGCAGAAGGCCGCCGACGACGTCGTGGCGGCCGTCGCCGGTGACATGGGACGGATGAAGGCGGTGTACCGCCTGCTCGACATCCCCGCGGGCACCATCCGGATGGCCATCGAACCCCCTCGCCCGACGCACCAACGAAATGGTCCACCCTCCTGGGGACATATGATCGTTTCAGCAGGTATTCGCCCGATTGTCGGAAGGCCTCCATGACCCACCCCCTCAGTCGGCGGTCCGCCCTGCTGGGCGCCGCGGCCTTAGGCGGCCTCGCCCTGTGGGAGAGACCGGCCGAGGCGGTCGGCGCCGCCGCGTTCGACGCCGCGCGCGAGCGGTGGGTGAGCCTGCTGGCCGGCGGGTCGTACGACGCCGCGTACGCCGACAAGACCCAGGCGGTCGAGGGCTCGGCCAACGCGGTGCTGCGCAAGCTGAAGCTCGCCCCCGGCGCCCCGAGCCTGTGGCCCGACCTGCCGCTCAGCGACCCCCGGACGGGCAACTTCAACCGCGCCTACAACCGCATGCGCACGCTGGCGCTGGGCTGGGCCACGCCGGGCACCGCCCTGCACCGGAACGCGCAGGTCGCCGAGACCGCGGTCAGCGCGCTGGACTTCCTGTACGAGCACGCCTACCGCGAAGGGCTCGACCGGCAGGGCAGCAACTGGTACTGGTGGGAGATCGGCGTCCCCCGCGCGCTGACCGACACCTGCGCCCTGATGTACGACGGCCTGCCCAAGGACCGCATCGAGCGCTGGCTGCGTCCGTTACGCCGCTGGTGCCCCGACCCGGAGCGCCGCGTGAGCCACCCCGGCGTCGTCGAGACCGGCGCCAACCGGGCGGGCAAGGCCATGGCGGTGGCGATGCGCGGCTTGCTCACCCACGACGCACGCCTGGTCAAGCGGGCCAGGGACGCCGTCTCCGACCTGCTGCGGCGGACCAAGGGCCCGGGCGACGGCTTCTACCGCGACGGGTCGTTCATCCAGCACGACGTGTTCCCCTACACCGGCAGCTACGGCGTGGACTACCTGGACAGCGTGGCCAAGCTGATCGCCATGCTCGCGAAGTCGCCGTGGGAGATCGGCGGAATCGGGAACGTCTACGACATCGTGGACCGCTCGTTCACGCCGTTCATCTTCGACGGGCTGATGATGGACTGCGTACGCGGCCGGCAGATCTCGGTGCAGGGCCACCGCGACTACCACTCGGGACAGAAGGCGGTCGAGGCCATCCTCACCTTGCTGGAGGCGGCGCCCGAACGCTATGCCCAGCGCTGGCGGCCGCTGGTGAAGGGCTGGCTCACCCGCAACCAGGCCATCCCGTACGACACGCTCGCGCCGCTGCCGAGCATCGCGGGGGCCAAGGCCCTGCTGGCGGACCCGTCGGTGCCGGTCGGTCCGCGTACGACGGGCACGTACGTCTTCGCGGACATGGACCGGGTCGTGCACCACCGCCCCACCTGGGCCTACGCGATCGCGATGAGCTCGGAGCGCATCGGCGCGGCCGAAGCCATGAACCTGGAGAACCTGCGCGGCTGGTACACCGGCGACGGCATGACCTACCTCTACACCGGCGACCTCACTCACTGGAACGACGACCTGTGGCCCACGATCGACCCGTACCGGCTGCCGGGCACGACGGTCGACACCCGCAGACGCGCCGATCTCCGGCACGGCAAGCGTCGCCTGCCGCCCACGCCGTGGGCGGGCGGCGTGGCGCTCGACGGCGAGTACGGCGTGGCGGCCATGAGGCTGATCGCCGACGGCTCCTCGCTGCGGGCCAGGAAGGCGTGGTTCCTCCTCGATGACGCGGTGATCGCGCTCGGCGCCGGCATCACCGCCTCCGACGGCCGCCGCATCGAGACCGTCGTGGAGAACCGCAACACCCACGACACTCACCCGCCGCTGACCCAGGGCGACGGCTGGGTCCACCTCTGCGGGGTGGCCGGCTACGCGCTGCTCGACGGCGTCAAGGCGAAGGTGATCCGCGGGAAGCGTACCGGCCGCTGGCGGGACATCGACAAGGGCGCCACCACCGGAGGCGACGACACCCCCGTCACCAGGCACTACACGACGATCCTGGTCGACCACGGCGTCGATCCGCGCAGGGCGCGCTACGCCTATGCCGTGCTGCCCGACGCCACCGTCGCCCAGACCGCGGCGTACCGCGGGCGGGTCGAGGTCCTCGCGAACTCCCGTACGGTGCAGGCCATCGCCCGCGACGGCGTGCTCGCCGCCGTGTTCTGGCGCGCGGGGACCGTCGAGACCGCGGACGGCCCGCTCGCCGCCGACGGCCCCTGCACCCTGCTGATCCGCCGCGACCAGAAGCGGGTACGGCTGGCGGTCTCCGACCCGTCCAGGACCGCCGACGAGGTGAAGATCAAGCTGCCCTGGCCGGTGAAATCGGTCAAGGAGAGCGACCGCAGCGTGCGCAAGTCCAAGAAAGCGGTCAAGGTGGAGGTCGGCGGCAGTCGCGGGCACGCCCACACCGCCGTGGTGCTCGTCTGAGACCTCCGGGGCGAGCCCATGGGCTGATCTCCGCCGGTGTGGCACGATGCGAATGGGCACCCTAGCCGGGCGGAGCCGCCATGAAGGCCCCGGAACGGATCTACGCCGGTGCGGCGGTTGCCGCCGGCGTGGTCGTGCTGGTCGTCGTGCTCCGGTTCGGCGGCGCGATCCAGCCGGAGCTCCCGGGACTGCCCACCGCAGGGCCGATCACCGTGTGGGGGCTGCCGCTGGTCCGGTTCTGCTACGACTTGTGCGCGCTCGCCTGTGTCGGAACGCTCACCGCGGCCGCCCTCGCCCCGACCGGTACGAAAGAGTCCGAGGCGTGCCTGCGCGCGGCCGGATGGTGGGCTCTCGGCTGGACCTTCGCCGCGCTGCTGAGCTACGTGCTGACCCTGTCCAACCTCATCCCCCTGCCCGTCGCGGACCTGCTCGGGGCCCCTGACCTGCTGCGGTTCGGCACGGCGCTGCCGCAGACCCGGGCCCTGCTGTGGGTCCCGGCCGTGGCGGCGCTGGCGGCCGTCTCCTCGCGGCTGCGGACGCTGCCCGCCTGGGTACGCCCGATGATCGCCGCCTTCGGGCTGTTGCCGCCCGCGTACGTGGGGCATGCCGCCTCCGCCGGTGACCACGACATCGCCGTGTCCGCGCTGATGTCGCACCTGGTCTCGGTCTCCGTCTGGGTCGGCGGCCTGGCCGCGGTCCTCGTCCACTTCCGCCGCTCCGAACACCTTCCGACGGTGTTGCCCCGCTTCAGCACGCTCGCCCTGTGCTGCTTCGCCGCCGTCGCCGTCTCCGGCGTGGCCGGCGCCTGGGTACGGCTCGGCAGCCCGTCCGACCTCTGGCAGAGCACCTACGGGCAGCTCCTGGTGGCCAAGACCGTGGCGCTCGTGACGCTGGGCCTGTTCGGCTGGACGCATCGCCGCCGCACCGTCGCGGGCGTCGCCGACCGGACCGTACGCCACACCTTCGTTCGGCTGGCGACCGGCGAGCTGACCGTGATGGCGGCGGTCGTCGGGCTGGCGGTCGGCCTGTCCCGCACTCCCCCACCGCCAGGGAGCGGCGGCGGCCACGACCACCTCGTCCTGGAGTACCCGCTCGCCCCCTTCACCCCGAGCGCACTGATCACCGAGGTCCGCCTGGACCCGACCGTCCTGCTGCTCCTGGCGCTGCCCGCCGTCGCCTACCTGGCCGGCGCGCGCCGGGCCGCGTCGTGGCCGGTCGGACGTACGGTCGCCTGGTGCGCGGGGGTGGCGCTCATGGCGCTGGTGCTGCTCGGCGGCGTGGGCGGGTACGCGCGGGCGATGCTGTCGGCGCAGGTCCTGCAGCACGTCGTGCTCACCGCCGTCGCCCCGCTCCTGCTCTGCCTGGGCGCGCCGCTCACCCTGGCCGCCTCCTTACGCGAGGACCTCCCCGCCCGCCGCCTGACCCACCCTGCCTTCCTCCTCGCCGCCTACCCGGTCGCCTTCCTGCTGCTGTACGCCACGCCGTGGCTCCCGTGGTCCCTGTCCGGCTACGCCCAGCACCTGCTCACCCAGGTCCTGTTCGTCGGCCTCGGCCTGCTGAGCTTCTGGGTGCTGGCGGGCGTCGACCCGCTCCCCCGCCCGACTCCCTGGGCCGTCCGCGCCCGGCTGCTGGCCGCCGTCATCCTGACCCATCTGGCCCTGGGCACGTTCCTGCTGCTCGGGCCGCCGGTCGCGAGCGACTGGTTCTCCCTCGCGGCCCCGCCCGGCGTCCCGGACCTCCTCGCGGACCAGCGGCTCGCCGGAGCCGTGGCCCTGCTCCTTCCACTGCCCGTGTTCGCTTTCCTGGCCGTACGCATGGCCTGGCTCAGGCAGGAGGCGCTCGCCCGCGTACGGACGAGGCCGCCCTTGAAGTGACCGCGCCCTGTCAGTGCCGGGCCGTGTGCATCAGGCGCAGCGCCGCCTCGGCCGTCTCATACCGCCAGGCGGCCACGACGTGGTCGAAGCCGTGCGTCTGGTCCCGCTGCCTGCGCAGGCTGCGGATGATCGGCTCGATGCGCTCCGCCTGCGCGTCCAGCAGCGGGCGCGGGTCCGCGCCGGATCGCTGGAGCAGGGCGAACTTGATCAGGAACTCGGTACGGATGTCGCGGATGTGCTCGACCGGGCATATCAGCCAGCCGTTCACGGCCGACGTCCCGGCCGGCGTGGCGGTGAACACCGTACGCTGCGGACCGCCCTGCCCCCGCTCCTTGCCGCACGGCTCGATGAGAGCCAGGTCGGCGAGCCGATCGAGCGCGCGATAGACCCGAGGCCGCGGCACCTGCCAGATCGCGCCGACGGCACCAGTGGGAGTGGTGAGCCTCGCGACGGCGAAGCCGTACGTGGGCCCCTCCGCCACGAGTGCGAGCACGATCCACTCGGTGAGCGACAGGGCGCGAGGATTCACAGGCTCAAGGGTAGGGCCAGTCGCGGGCGTCAGAGGGTCGCCAAGTAGTCTCGCATTGACTAGCCACGGCTGCGGAGGACTGCTCTGTGAGGGAGAACGACGCCGGCACCTTAGGGTGTCGCCCGGGATGAGACCCGTCCCGAACGCCATCTGCCTCGGCGGCCCGCACGACGGCATGCTGACCCGCATCGACCAGGACGTCGGCGTCGTGGAGGTCTTCGCGTTCGAGGCGGACGGCTCGGCGCGCGGCGCCCCCTATCGGGTCACGGCGGGTCGTGTCCACCATCCTTCGTGTGCCGCCCCGTTCGTCGTGCTCAGCTGGGTCGAGCCTGCCCACGGCCAGCTCTGAGGTCGCGGCGCGCCGCGGCTGGCATCGACACGGTGGAGCGCGTGATGGACGGGCCGTCGATGAAGAGCTGCCGAGGCGTCGCCACGAAATCTTCGACGCTCTTGTCCAAGGTCACCGTCATCAGCGTCGGCTTCCTGTCGGTGAACGTGCGCTCGCCCGGGGCCTGGCTCGGCCGACCGAGCCGGCGCTTGGTAGTCCCTATGAGACTACTGACGGCGGAAGAAGGCAAGAGGCCCGGGGACTCACAAGCGGCGTCGCGCGCCGCGGGGGCGGGAGGCGTGGCATGAACCCGTTAGAAGCCCGCTACCGCCGCCTCCTGGCCTGCTACCCGCGCGATCATCGGGAGCGGCACGAGGAGGAGATGATCGGCGTGCTGCTGGCCGGAGCGCGGCCCGGCCAGACCCGCCCGCACCCCGCCGACGCGGCCGACCTGCTCTGGGGCGCGTTACGGGTGCACACCCGGCGGGCGTTCGGGACCGTCTCGGGGCCTGTCTGGCGCGAGGGCCTGGCCGTGGCCGTGGCGCTGTGGCCGCTGCTGATGCTGACCGCCGCGCTCGCGATGGTGCTGCTGAGGGCCGTCGAAATCGTGGAGGCCGCGCGGAGCATCGGCGCCGACGTGTTCCGGGAATCGGTCTGGGTCCTGAACCTCGTCGAGCCGGTCGTCGTCGCGGCCCTGCCCGCGCTGGCGGTGCTGCTCGGCCGCCGGTGGATCGCCGTGCTCGGCGCGGTCGCGCTCGCGTACTACCTGGCGGACCCCTGGAACGGGCTGGACCTCCACGTCCTGTCGTCACCGGACGGCGTGCGGATCCTCCTGGCGCATCTGGCGCTGCCGAACACGGGCCTGGTCCTGCTGGCGCAGGTGGCCGCGGTCGTCATCGCATTCCTGCCCGGGGCGCACCGTGCGCTCGCGATCGTTCCCCGGAGGTCCCTCCTGCTGTGGGCGCCGCTCGCACTGGCGGGGCTGACCGCCAGCAAGGCCATCGTGCGCTGGGTGGATGTGATCGCCCATCAGGACGTCGTGGTCTGGAAACCGGTGCCCTGGCTCGTCGTGGTCTCGCTGGCCGCCGGGTACGCGTGCCGGTCCGCGGTGGGGCGACGGGCGGCGCTGGTGCTGTTCCTGCCCGCGGCCGCCCTCGGCGACCTCGGGGACCTGCCGTGGATACCCACCTCCACGGTCCTGGCCCAGCTCGGCTGCGCGGCCCTGGCCTTCGCCGCCGGCGCCACCCTGAGCCGCCGCCGCAGCGGCCTGGCCACCGGCGGCGTCACCGCGGTCTGAGCCCGGCCGCGCCCGCCGCTCTCCGGAGTGCGGTCAGGACACCTCCATTGTGCGGCCCAGGTGGGTGAGGGCGGTCTCGGCGTCGGCCATGATGCGCTCGATCAGCTCGCGGCAGGACGGCAGGTCGTCGAGCACGCCCACCACCTGGCCCGACGCCATCACCCCGAGGTCCGCCCGGCCCTCCACCATCGCGGCCCGCAGCAGCACCGGCGTGTTGGCCGCCTGCAGGACCTGGGCCCAGGTCAGGTCGCGCGCCCGCCTCATCCGGCGGCCCTCGCGCAGCATCTCGCCCCACGACAGCCCCGACAGCCGCTTGAACCTGGCCCCGTTCACCACCGCCCTGACCAGGCGCGAGCGCTCCAGCGACGCCACGAACGGGGTCAGCAGGACCCGATGGGGCACCCCGTCCACCTTGGTCGTGACGACCGTGTCCCGCGTCGCCAGATAGAGCTTCTTCACCTCGTCGGGCACGGGGGAGTCGCTCGTCAGCAGGAACCTGGTCCCCATGGCGATCCCGCAGGCCCCGTACGCCAGCGCCGCCACCAGCCCCCGCCCGTCGAAGAAGCCCCCGGCCGCGATCACCGGGATGTCCACCGCGTCCACGACCTGGGGCAGCAGCAACGTCGTGGCGACGGAGCCGGTGTGGCCGCCGCCCTCGCCGCCCTGGACGATCACCGCGTCCACGCCCCAGCCCGCCACCTTCTCCGCGTGCCGCCGCGCCCCGACCGACGGGATCGTGACCACGCCCGCGTCCTTGAGCCGGGCGATCAGGTCCCGCTCGGGCGCCATCGCGAACGACGCCACGCGCACGCCCTCCCGGATCAGCACCTCGATCCGGTCGGCGGCGTCGTCGGCGTCGGAACGCAGGTTCACCCCGAACGGCGCGTCCGTGCGCTCCTTCACCCGCCTGATCGCGGCGGTCATCTCGGCCAGGGACATCGTCGCGGCGCCGATCACGCCGAGCCCGCCGGCCTGGGAGGTGGCCGCCGCCAGCCGGGCGCCCGCGACGTACCCCATGCCGGTCTGCACGATCGGGTGGCGGCACCCGACCAGGGACGTCAGCGCGGTCCTCACGCCGGCTCCCGGTCCCGCAGGCGCTCGGGGTCGAGCCGGTCCAGGACCTCCAGCTCCTCGACGGTCGGCCCGCGCGTCCTGGGCACGTTGTCGGGAATGTCCAGCTCGAAGCCGGTCGCCGCCACGACGTCGTCCACCTCGACCCCCGGGTGCACCGACACCAGGCGCATGGTCCCGCCGGGGGTGCGGAAGTCCAGGACGGCCAGGTTCGTCACGACGCGGCGCAGGTCGAAGGCGCCCCTGTCGGTCCCGACCCCGCTGACCATGTCCACCGAGGGCACGAACACCCGGGAGGAGTGACGGGGGATCCAGTAGCTGGTGGGGTCGCAGCGGGTGTTCCCCGGAGCGCCCCGCACGCCCAGCAGCTGCGCCTTGGGGCGGCCCCAGTCGCCGATGCAGGAGATGTTCGTGTTGCCGTACCGGTCGATCTGGCTCGCCCCGAGCATGACGTGCCGGCGCCCGTTCAGCACCAGCCACAGGTGCTCGCGGAACGGCAGCCACCCCTCCACCACCCCGGGCGCCTCGCCCAGCGCGGGCACGTCGCCGGTGAGCAGGCAGGCGCCGTCGTGCGTGAGCAGCTCCGGCTCGAACGTCAGCCGCGCCAGCCGCGCCGCCAGCACCGTGACCGGCCCGCCGATGCCCGCCGCCAGGATCTCGCCGTCGCCCCGGAACGCCTCCGCGCACGCCACCACGCACACGTCAGCCCTGCTGCTCATCGAACTCCTCCCACGGTGTCTCCACGTAGCGCCGCTGCAGCGCCTCGTCGCGCGCGTAGTCGGGCTCGCACGAGGTGAACCCCGCCCCGCCCGGCGCCTCCACCACCCCCGCCACCATCGACCGGCTGATCAGCAGCGACTGCACGGGCCCTTCCTTCAGCAGGTTCTCCACGACCCGCTCGCACGAGACGTAGCACCGCCGCGCCGCCTTGGCGTAGAGGTCGTCGAAGTACGGGTCGGTCCCCAGGTACTGGGCGTTGCCCCGCGCGTCGGCGCGGTTCAGGTGGACGAGGGCCACGTCCATGGTCAGCGCGGGCACCGCGACCAGCTCCTCCCCGTCCGCGTACGGCGACCGCACCGTCCGCAGCCCGGGGTTGACGCGCAGCACGTCCGATCCCAGCCCCGCCCGCGTCGGCAGGAACGGCAGCCGGTGCGCCGCCGCGAGCAGCCCGAACATGAACATCCCCTCGTCGTACTCCACGAACTCGATCTCCCCGGCCTGCCTGGCCCGCCGGAAATGGGGCTCCAGGGGGATGGAGTCGAGCGTCACGAACGGGGCCACGACCCTGCGCACCTTCTTCGCCGCGCACAGCATGCCCACGTCCGGGCCGCCGTACGAGACGATCGTGAGGTCGGTGGCGGGGGAGCGCAGGAGGGCGCGGACGAGGGCCATCGGCTTGCGCCGCGAGCCCCAGCCGCCGATCCCGATCGTCATCCCGCTCTCGACCGTGCCCGCGACCTCCTCGGCCGACATCAGCTTGGTCACGTGAATCGCTCCCTGTGCCGGTCTCCGGCGCCCATCAGGTTCAGCTCGAAGGTGAAGCCCTGCTCGAAGCGGTAGCTGCGCTTGACGTCCACGGGGTCGATGCCGTTGAGGGACTCCTTGGCGCGGCGGATCACGTACGGGTCCTTCGCGGCGATCTGCCCCGCCACCTCCAGCGCCGCGTCCCGCAGCTTGTCGCGCGGCGCGACCTCCAGCACCGACCCGAACGCGTGCAGCTCGGCCGCCGTCACGTTCCTGCACGTGTAGACCATGGCCCGCATCAGGTGCTGCGGTACCAGCCTGGCCAGGTGCGTGGCCGCACCCAGCGCGCCCCTGTCGACCTCGGGCAGCCCGAAGTACGCGTCGTCGCTGGCCACCACGATGTCGGCGTTCCCCGCCAGGCCGACGCCGCCGCCGAGGCAGTGGCCGTGCACCGCCGCGACCACCGGCACCGCGCACTCGTAGACCGCCGCGAACGCCGCGTAACACGCCCGGTTGACCCCGACCAGCGCCTCGTACCCCTCGGCGTCCCGCAGCTCCTTGATGTCGACCCCGGCGTTGAACCCGCGCCCCTCGGCCCTTAGCACCACCACCCTGGTCTCCGGGTCGTCCCCGGCCCGCCGGACGGTCTCGGCCAGCTCCTCCCAGCCGTGCACGGTCAACGCGTTCACCGGTGGCGCGTCCATGACCACCTCGGCGATCGGCCCGGCCCGCAGAGTGATCCCCATGAGACTCCCTGGTTGCACCTAACGCTTGCTTGGTACGGTAGCACCCGTGACCGTGACTTACGACTACACGGGCAGGGCCGTCCTGGTGACCGGCGGCACCCAGGGCATCGGCGCGGGGATCGCCCGCGCCTTCCGGGAGGCGGGCGCCGACGTGACGGTCTGCGCCCGGCGCGAGCCGGCCGCCCCGGCGCCGGGGATCCGGTTCGCGCGGGCCGACGTGCGGGTGGCCGAGGACGTGGAGCGGCTGATGTCCGGGTTCGACCGGCTGGACGTGGTGGTCAACAACGCCGGCGGCTCGCCGTACGCGCCGCTCGACGGCACCTCGCCGCGCCTGCACGCCCGGGTCGTCGAGCTCAATCTGACGGCCCCGCTGCTGGTCTCGCAGTTCGCGTACCCGCTGCTCGCCGCCGCCGGCGGGGCGATCGTGATGATCGGCAGCGCCAGCGGCGCCCGCCCCTCGCCCGGCACCTCCGCGTACGGCGCCGCCAAGGCCGGGCTGCACCACCTGGCCCGCTGCCTGGCCGCCGAGTGGGCCCCGCAGGTACGCGTCAACACGGTCGTCGTCGGCCTCGCCGCCACCGAGAACACCACCGGGAACACCACCGGGAACACCACCGGGAACACCACCGGGAACACCACCGGGAACGCCGCCTCCCACTACGGCGGGCAGGAGGACGGGATGGGGGCGGCCATTCCGTCGGGCCGGATGGCGACGCCCGCCGACGTGGCCGCGGCCTGCCTGTGGCTGGCCGCGCCCGGCTACGTCACGGGCGCGGAGGTACGGGTGGACGGCGGCGGCGAGATCCCCGCCTGGCGGCACCTGGCCTCCAGCGACATTTCCTGATATCTCTGCATGATCCTTCTGGGAGGTCTGGGTGGGAATCTGTGCTGGCCGCGTGGTGATCGTGACGGGCGCCGGACGGGGGATCGGGAGGGAGCACGCGCTGGAGTTCGCCCGGCAGGGCGCCCGCGTCGTGGTGAACGACCTCGGCACGGGCCCCGGCGGCGAGGGCGCCTCGGGAGGCCCCGCGCTGGAGGTGGTCGCGGAGATCGAGGCGCTCGGCGGCCAGGCGGTGGCCAACTGCGACGACGTGTCCGACTGGGGCGGCGCGGCCCGGCTGGTCAAGACCGCCGTCAGCGCGTACGGCCGCCTCGATGTCCTGGTGAACAACGCGGGCTTCGTCAGGGACCGGATGCTCGTCTCCATGACCGAGCAGGAGTGGGACGACGTCGTCCGCGTCCATCTCAAGGGTCACTTCCTGCCGCTGCGCCACGCGGCGGCGTACTGGCGGGAGAGCGCCAAGGCGGGCGAGCGCGTCACGGGCCGGGTGATCAACACCTCGTCCGGCGCGGGCCTGCTGGGCAGCGTCGGGCAGGCCAACTACTCGGCCGCCAAGGCGGGCATCGCCGCGCTGACCCAGGTGGCCGCGGCCGAGCTGGGCAGGTACGGCGTGACGGTGAACGCCGTCGCCCCCGCAGCCCGCACCCGCATGACCGAGGAGGTGTTCGCCGCGACCATGGCCAGGCCGGAGTCCGGCTTCGACCCCATGGACCCGGCCAACATCGCCCCGCTCGTCGTCTGGCTCGGCTCCGAGGGGTCGGGTCAGGTGACGGGGCGGGTGTTCGAGGTGGAGGGCGGCTCGATCGCCCTGGCCACGGGCTGGCGCCACGGCGAGCGGGCCGAGCGCGGCGCCCGCTGGGACCCCGCGGCC
>NZ_JBSFTC010000111.1:0-32535 GCF_053590415.1 Nonomuraea sp. NPDC003201 | reverse complement strand
GCCGTCGGCGCCTCCTCGAAGAGCAGTTGCCGGTCGCCGCACACCACCAACGACCCCATCGGCGTACGGCGCAGCTCCTCGACCGTGTGCTTGGCACGTCCCCGGCGCAGAGCGTCCGCACGCGACATCTTGCGACCCGCGCCGTGCGCCACGGAATGGCCGGCGTCCGGCCCGGCGTGACCGGCCACCAGGTAGGACGGGGTGCCTCGCGTACCGGCGATGAGCACGTCGCGGCCGTCACCCGGCGCCGCCCCCTTGCGGTGTAGGTAGATCCCGTCGCGGACCTCGACCAGGTTGTGGCACTGGTCGACGATCGGCTCGGTGGGCTCGAACCCCAGAGCATGGGCGACCCGGGCGGCCAGCAGCCGCCGATTGAGCGATCCCCAGCGTACGGCGTCGTCATGCATCGCCAGATAGGCGCCGGGATCCGGGGCGGGGCCCGCACCATGGACCTCGGTGTGCGCCCGCAGGATCCGTTCCCCCAGCCCACGGGAGCCACTGTGGACGATGAGAACCAGGTCACCGGCGGCGAGTTCGAGCCGGCTCGCGTGGTCCGGCTCGAAAACGGTCCCGATGCGCGCCAGCTCGACGAAGTGGTTCCCGCGGCCGACCGTCCCGAGGCCCTCGACGTACCCAGCGGGAACATCACCCTTCACCACGGTCCAGGCAGGATCGTCGGCATCCTGCTCAGGATGCAGCGCGCGATCGAGATCGGGAAACCGGGCGGCAAGCTTCTCGGGTACGGCCCGCTTGAGCTTGACGGGGAACACGGCGATGCCGCAACCGATGTCGGAGCCCACCAAGAACGGGTACAAGATGGTCGACGCCATGGCGGCGCCGATGGGGGCGCCTTTGCCGGGGTGCAGGTCCGGCATTGCGGCGACGTGCATCATCCCGTCGAGGGCGGCCACCTGATGGCACTGCGCAACGGCATCGGACTCGATCCAGCTCGTGGGGGAAGCGAACACGGTGACGCTGGCCGACGTGGCCGCCGGCAGGAACTCCTGCCGGGAGTGTTGTTGAGACAAAGACGCTCTCTTCGCTGAACAGGTTATGGGCGGGCGGCATCACGGCGCGAGTCAACGCCGCGGCATCTCAAATAGCGGGGTGCGTCCGTCAGAGCATCATGGACACCACATTCCCCTGCGCCCACCACGCGAGGCAAGCGATTTTCGGGCTGTACGGGCCTGTACGCCTGCACGCACGCTCACTCAACGACGTGCCGGTGCGCTGCGGTCGACACACTGAGACCATGGCGGATGAGTAGATTCTCATACCGCGATTCGCGCCCTCTCATCCAGGCGTCAGCGCGGGCATGATTGCCGCACGCCTGATATTGAGCGGGACCTTATCCAGGGCAATGGGGAAGCGCCAGCGGGTACGTAACCAATGGGGTTTCTGGACAAGCATGGCTGATGAAGTTTGAGGAGTACGGGCCGCCTCAGGATCCTCCGCCGAAGAGGAGAAGCGATCGTGGAGAGAGCAGACCATCGGGGTCGTTCGTAGCGTCCATTACAGGGCTCCGTGATCTGGTGCCAGGCGAGCGCGGGAGCGGCGGTAGCCAGGACTTGCCCTCAATGGTGTCGAGTGCGGTGATGCCGTGGGCGGCGGCGAAGTCCAGGTAGCCCTGGAGCCTGGCACCAGCGTGCGAGGGCGGGCATTCCACCCTGGATGGCAGGATCAAGCCATGGACGAGAAGACTGAGGGGCAACTGCGTGTTATCCGCAAGGTCATCGCGGTCATGCAGGCCGTCGATATCTCAGCGTGGCTGTTCGGGGGCTGGGGACTCGATGCGAGGATCGGCCGGATCACGCGCGAGCACGGCGACGTTGAATTCTGGGTTGAGCGTATTCACGCCGAGCGGTCGAAGGCAGTGCTCGTAGGAGCCGGCGCCACGGCTCTGACGACTCAGCCGCCAGAGGAGGCCTGCGAGTTCACGCTGGACGAGGTGCCGTTCAGCACCGCTTACTTTGACCGGTGGCCGGACGGATCGTTCAGTCAGCCCCTGGGGCGATGGTCCGACTGGCTGTTCCCGCCAGGATCCTTCGGCGACGAGGCCGTGATACTCGATGGCACGCCGGTGCTGGCCATGAGCGTCTCCGGCATGCTCGCCATGAAGGAGCAGTTCCCGCACCTGCGCAACGGCCGGCCATGGCGGCAGAAGGACATCGCCGATATCGAGATACTCCGGGGGTTGGCCTCCGGGGAGAGGACCGGCGGTCACATCTGAGCGACCTGAGCAGCGCAGGCCGTCATGCGGACCAGGTATAGCGGATATCCACGGTGGACGATTGAACCGCTCCGGACCTGATGGAGGCTCTGGTGTGTCTCCGGTTGAGTGGAGGTTACGCCTGACCCAGGCGGCTAATGGACCTGCAGAAGCAGATTCCTCTCTCCGGTGATAGCCGATCCGGGGGACAAGTATCAAGGCATGTGGAAAACTCTGCATAACTCCTGATCGCGGGCTCGACGCCGCGTCATGGTTACGACGTCAGTAGAGCGAAGGCAGTGTTCGTGCGACCGCATCATTGAAGCGGTCGAGCAGTGGTTCGAGGCGCTTGCTGTGCTGTTCTGCCTCATCCATGCTCTTGGCCCAGATCGAGTCCCCGGCTGCTTTTTGGAGCTCCTTGGCCAGCGAGCGGATCTCTTCGTCGAAGACCCGCGCCCGGTATGACTTCAGCAGCACCAAGGCCGTGGACCAGCCGACAGCTGTAGGTGTCTCCCATTGCCGGGCCGGCCACTGCCCCGTCTCTTTCGCAATGGCGATGACCCTGTCGAGTTCTTCGTACGCCGATTTGATCAGATCAGCTACCGCGGTCTGAAGGGTGAGAATGCTATCCCTCTGGAACGTGTCGCGTGCTGATCGGCGTTCGCGCTCGTGCTGTCGTTCGCTTTGCGCTGCCTCGCGCTTGCCCTTCTGATGTTCTGCATAGATTGTCACGATTGCCGTGATGATGGAGCCCACCAGGACTCCAATTAAGCCGGAAAGGGCCTCACTCATGTTGGCTCTCTTCTGTCGGGCGTGATCAACAGCGACTCAGCAGGATGGCAGCAAAGCCGCCCGGCTTACTGGTCGGTCATGTGGAAGTCCAGCAGGCGCACCTCTCGCAGAACGTTGGCGTACGTACTGAAATGTGCACAAATCCGGCGTGATCAGGCTTCCCCGCGTACTGATCGCAGGATGGTTATTGCCTCGATGACGTCGGTGACCGCATGGTCGGCATGATGTTCTTGGCCTGGTCAGGTTCCCCTATTGATCCAAATAGTGCGCAGGCCTGCCATGTAGGCGCCTTGGATATCAGCTATGAGGTTGTCGCCGACCATCCAGCCGCCCTTGTCCAGAGTGCCTCCACAACGCTGAGCAGCTATCCGGAAAAGATCGACCTCGGGCTTGCGAATACCCTCGGCTCCTGAAACGGCATAACCGTCGATCACGTCGGCCAGGCGGGTTCGCCGTAGCTTGCTGAGTTGACTGTCTGGCATGCCGTTCGTGATGATGCCCACTCGCCACCCCCGCGTCCGCAACTCCGCCAGGCCGGCCAGCACACTCAGGCACGAGGTTGGGCATACGCCTCCGGCGGGCGGCAAAGAGCTCCTTGACCGGCTCGGTCAGCTTGTAGCGTTCGCGAACCCTGGCGAAGAAGATGTCTCGATGAGGATGTATGTCACGGTCCAGAGCGACGAGCCAGCCAACGTCCTCAGGTCCTAGTCGCCGTTGTTCAGTGAACTCCTCGGCCCATCGCAGGAAGCCTCCTGCATCGAGGTCAATGAGCGTTCTGTCGAGATCGAAGAGGGCCAGGAGCTGCACGGCCTCCAGCCTAAAGACGATCACCAGTGCCGCAACAGGGCCGTCAGAGAATCCCTAACTGATCTCGGAAACGCCTCAAGATCATCCCATGCACATCCCGTGATCATGGTTCTACGGCTGCACACGGGTGCCCTCGGCGCCCTGTCGAGGGCCTGGAAAGCAAAAGACCTGCGGTCAAGAAACCGCAGGTCAGAAAGCGAAACGCCTGGTGGAGAAGAGTGCCCCCGGCAGGATTCGAACCTGCGGCACCCGCTTTAGGAGAGCGGTGCTCTATCCCCTGAGCTACGGAGGCGGACTCTCGTAAGCCTAGCGAAAGTCTGGCACTGCGTGGGACGTGGAGCCGGGGTGAGTTTGGTGGGGTTGGTTATGGGTGCTCTGAGCTGCGGTAAAGGCATGACAAGTGGTCGGAATCTTGTGGATCCGGCGTGGATAGCGTCTGCCTGTGACCAGGAGGCGAAGCAAGCAGGCGCGGCGGCGGCCTGTCGTGTTGTTCGGGGCGTTGTTGGCGCCGGCGATCCTTGCTGGGGGGTTGTTGGCTGGGGAGATGCGGGGGTTTGAGGGGAGTGTCCCGGCGGTGGTTCGGGAGCGGGTCGTGCGGGTGGGGTTTGGGCCGATGGTGGTTCGGGCGCCGGCGCATCCGGATCGGCTGTACGAAGGGAGCGTGCCGGCTCCCGTTCGTGTGGTGAGTCGGCCGCGGGCTGTTGTCCCGGCGGCGGTGCCGCCTGTCGGGGATGTGGAGCCTGGAGTGGAGGAGCCTGTTACGCCGGCTCCTGTGCGGACTCAGACTCAGGTGGGGTGTTCGGGGGAGTGGGTGAACACCTGGCTGTGGGATCTGTGCCGGGACGAGGAGGAAGGGGTGGGGTTGAAGGTCGGTGGGAGTTTGGTGCCTGGCATCTGATAGGCCCTGTTTCGGTGGCGGGATCTGGCTGGTCGCGGGGGGTGGGCGGACAGAGTGCGCTTTTTGTCTCATAACAGCTCTCCCGAGTTCGGTCCGGGCACTCGGGGGGCTGTAGTAACGTGCGTGCCTGACCCAGGTAACGAGTTTGCAAACGGAGGAGTCGAACGTGCCAGCCCCTCGATCAGTGGGTCTGATCGCGGTAGTCATGGCGGTGGCTTCTCTTTTCGTGCCTTCCGGGCAGGGGCGCGCTCAGGCGCAGGTGGCGCAGAAGCTGGAGCGGCAGGCGCCGGGCGACCTGGCGGCGCTGCGCAAAGAGGCCGAGCGGTCGGCCAAAGAGCTCGAGGACGCCACCAAGGCACTGGAGAAGCGGCGGTCGGACATCGCCGCCTCCGAGAAGCAGCTGAAGACCAAGCTGGCGGCTCTGCAGGATCTGGAGCAGCGGGTCGCGGTGATGCGGCAGCCGGTGTCGCAGATGGCCGAGCTGCTGTATGAGCAGCCGATCATGGCGGACGGGATCGTGCCGTTCCTGTCCGGGACCGCGGACGAGACCACGCTACGGGCGCTCAGCGACGTGACTCAGATCGTCTCTGTACGGCAGCAGGCCGTCGAGCAGACCAGCGTCCTGTACCAGCAGGCCGAGGGGCTGGCCGCGGAGGCGCAGGAACTGCGGGCCGGCAACCTGCTGGCCGAGGCACAGCTGGCGGTCGAGGTGGACACGCTCCGGCAGCGTTCCGACAAGATCGTGAAGTCGCTGACCACCGCGCTGGTGAAGATGGGCATCAAGATCGACAAGGTCGGGCGGGCGGCGCTGGGATGTAACCCGTTGCGGGCGGCGACGGCCAACGACTATCCCAACGGGCTGATTCCGAAGAGCATGCTCTGTCCGTTGCAGCAGAAGGGTTTCAGTCTGAGGGCCGACGCCACCATCGCGTTCGTGAGCCTGAACGAGGCCTATCGGAAGCGGTTCGGGAAGAGCATATGCGTCACCGACGCCTATCGGAGCCTGGCCGAGCAGCAGTCGGTCTACTACCGGCGGCCGGGGTTCGCCGCCGTGCCGGGGCGGAGCAACCACGGGCTCGGGCTGGCCGCGGACCTGTGTGGCGGGGTGGAGAGGTCGGGGTCGGCGGAGTTCGTCTGGATGGAGAAGAACTCGAAGAGGTACGGGTGGTTCCATCCCTCCTGGGCCTACACCGGCCCGTTCGAGCCATGGCACTGGGAGTACGATCCCAAGATCGATTCGCTGCTCTAGCTCCCTAGGCGACCTGTGAGCTGCAGAAGGCGCAGCGGGACGCGGCCTTGGGGATTTCCGACAGGCATTCGGGACAGTCACGGGTCTTCGATCCGATCTTGGCGACGCTGCGGTCCTTGAGGTGCGTGTACGGCTTCACCAGCAGGAAGTAGACCACCGCGGCGACCATCAGGAACGAGATGACCGCGTTGATGAAGTTGCCGTACATGAAGTTGGATCGGCCGACCGTGACCTTGAGTGAGGAGAAGTCGGGCAGGCCGCCGAACGCCGAGATCAGCGGGGTGAGAAGGTCGGCCACGAACGACTGCACGATCGAGTTGAAGGCCGCCCCGATGACGACCGCCACGGCCAGGTCGATGACGTTCCCCTGCATGAGGAACCTCTTGAATCCGCTCATGGGGAAAATCGTAGCTGAGCGATTACGTTGAGTTAGCTTTGATGGTGATCGAAAGGTGGCCGGTCGTCTGGGCGGAGGCGAGTTCGGCGGCTTGGGTCGGGGTGGTGGCGAGCACGACCAAGGCGCCGTGAGTTTCGCTTGTCGTCTTGGGCGTCTGCGGGATCGTGATGATCCGTACGTCCTCGGCTACTGCGCGGGCCGGATGGATTTCCTCGTCGGATGCCAGGATGGTGATCGTGGCTCCTGGGGTGAGGAGGCTCGCGGTCGCGGCGTCGGCGATGCGGACCGGGGTGGCGACCATGCCCGGTGGGAGCCGGTAGGAGTGGAGAAGGCGGACATCCGTCAGCGGCTCGCCCTTGCGCATGGGGCTCGCCAGGATCTGACCGGCCGCGGCTGCGCGTACGGCACCTGTGGGTGGATGGTTGAGCGCCACAGGGGTCAGGTCGGCTGGGCCGAGAGGGCCGGGAGACAGGTCGCGGGCCGCGACCAGGACCGTGGGGGCCGGCTCGGGGCGGGTGGCGATGAAGGCCGACATGACGGCCAGGGCGGCCAGCGCCGCCGCGACGAGGCGGCGGCGACGGCCGTAGCGGATCAGCCAGGCCCGGATCACGGCAGCTCGAAGGGGAGCTTGATGCTGTCAAGGGTCGCCCCGCACGGGCAGGTGCGCTCTTCTGGGAGGGCTTGTACGGTCTCCGCCACCAAGGTGCGCATGCGGGTGACGTTTTGCGCGAAGAACTCCAGGACCTCGTCGTGCGTGACGCCCTGGCCGGCCTCGACGCCGGCGTCATGGTCGGTGACCAGGGAGAGCGAGGTGTAGCAGAGTGCCAGCTCGCGGGCCAGGACGGCCTCGGGGAAGCCGGTCATGCCGACGATCGACCACCCGTTGCCCGCGAACCACTGGGACTCCGCTCGCGTCGAGAAACGCGGGCCCTCGATGACCACCAGGGTGCCGCCGTCGACCGTCTCCCAGCCGGTCGAGCGGGCGGTTTCCACCGCGACGGCACGGCCTGAGGGGCAGTAGGGGTCGGCGAAGGAGACGTGGACCGCACCGTCCACGTCGTAATACGTCTGGACGCGGCCTGAGGTGCGGTCTACGAGTTGGTCGGGGATGACCATGGCGCCGGGGCCGTACTCGGCTCTCAGCGAGCCTACGGCGCTGGGGGCGAGCACCTGGCGCACGCCGAGCATGCGCAGAGCCCAGAGGTTGGCGCGGTAGGGGATGCGGTGTGGGGGGAAACGGTGATCTCGGCCGTGTCTGGGGATGAACGCCACCGAACGGGTGCCGATGCGTCCGACTGTGACGACGTCGCTCGGGGGGCCGTAGGGTGTGGAGAGCTTGATCTCTTCCGCGTCGTCGAGCAGTGAGTAGAAGCCGGAACCGCCGATGACGCCGATGTCTGCGCGAGGGACCATGGCCGAGAGAGTAGCCGGATCGGCGACGGGCCAGGGTGAGCCGAATTCCGTTCTGTGGATAACTTGATTGCAGCTCAAGGGTCCCGGCTTTAGGGGTGCGTCTGGCCCGGTGCTCAGGGGCCCGAAGCTCCGGTGGATCCGACAGGTCCCAGCTGGGTGAGGGCGGGGTGCCGGGTGGCTGGTGCGTCGGGATTTAGGACCCCTGAGGGGTGGAGTCCGGCGTCGGCAGCGGTGCACATACGGGCGGGTTGCAGGGGCCGTCGACGCTGATGCGGGCGAGGGGATCCGCGTGGGCTGGGCATGGGTGCGGTGGTGCGCAAGTGTGGCCCGGCGGAGGGTGACGTGGGCCCGCGTGAGAGTTAGGTGTGAGGGCCGACGCCTGTGCTTCGCTGTGGTGGTGCGCGGGTTTGGCCCTCAGATGAGACGCGCGTGTGAGGCGTGCATGTGGGGGCCGACGCATGCACATGGCCGCGATGGTGGACGGTGTGGGTCCCCGCGAGGTGCGTGTGGTCGCGGTGGACCGGAGTGGGTCCCCGCGAGATGCGGGCGGTCGCGGTGGACCGGGGTGGGCCGCGTGAGGTGCGGGTGGGAGGCCGACGTGGGCCTGCACCAGGCGCGCGTGCCGGGGCCGATGTCGGTCCCGTGTGAGGGCTTGGTGTGGGGTCCAGCGTGGGCCTTTGTCCCATGCCGGTGCGCGCATGCGGAAACGTACGCGCGCGAAACCCGCCCAGGTGTCCATGGCCGCGGCGATCGGCGCTGGGCGGCCAGGTCCTGGGGGCGGCTACCGAGAAGACCCGCGGGAGGCCGCGGTCGCTGACGGGAGGGTCAGTTGGAGGCGGCGGCGGGGGCTGCGGTAGGGGTGGACGTGCTCGTGTCCGCGGACTTGCTCTCCGCGGGCTTCGACGACGAGGAAGAAGAGGGTGTCGTGGAAGTCGGGGTCGACGACGAGCGGTTGTCGGTCCGGTAGAAGCCCGAACCCTTGAACACGATGCCGACAGCCGAGAAGACCTTCCGCAGGTTCCCCTCGCAAGCAGGGCAAATCGTCAACGCGTCGTCAGTGAACTTCTGAACGACCTCAAGCTGCTCGCCGCAGTCGTTGCAGGCGTACTGGTACGTCGGCACGCGCTCCTCCTTAAGGTCTGGCACTCGAGGGATGCGACTGCTAATGGTAACCGATTAGGTCAAACGCCTATTCCAGTCCCCGCTCTCCGTACCAGCCGGCCAGCTTACCGCTGCGGCTCACGGCGCGCAGGCGGCGTTCGACCTGGTCACGGCAGGAGGCGGTGGTGACCAGCAAGATCTGGTCCTCCACCTTGATCCTGGTATTTCCGGTGGGGACGAAGGATTTGCCGTCACGGACGATCAGAGTCACCTGCGCCCCGGCGGGCAGGCGGAGCTCGAAGATCTCCACGCCGTGCAGCCGCGAGCCGGGAAACACCTTGACCTGCAGCAGGTCCGCCTTGAGCTCTTCGAGCGGCGCCGCCTCCACCTCCAGGTCGTGCGCCTCCCCGGGCGCCGCCACTCCGAGCAGTCGGGCCACGAAGGGCAGCGTCGGCCCCTGCAACAGCGTGAACACGATGACGATCACGAAGACCTCGTTGAAGATCTCCTTGGATCCCTCCACGTTCGACGCCCAGGGGATGGTGGCGAGCACGATCGGGATCGCGCCGCGCAGCCCCGCCCACGACAGGAACGCCTGTTCGCGCCAGCTCACCCTGCCCGCCCGCAGCGCCCACGACAGCAGCGAGCTCACCATGACCGAGAGCGGCCGTGCCAGGAGCACCAGGACGGTGCCGGCGATCAGGCCGGGCACGATGGACGACGGCATCTCCTTGGGGCTGGCCAGCAGACCGAGCATGACGAACAGCCCGATCTGCGCCAGCCACGCGGCCCCTTCCGCGAACCCCCTGGTCGCCGCCCGGTGCGGCAGCCGCGAATTGCCCAGGATCAACGCCGTCAGGTAGACGGCCAGGAACCCCGAGCCGTGTATCAGCACGGCCCCGCCGTACGAGACGAATGTGAGCGAAAGCACGGCGAGCGGATAGAGGCCGGAGGCGGGGAGTGCGACGCGGCGCAGCGCGTACGCGCCCGCGGGGCCGACGGCCAGGCCGACCGCGGCGCCGATGATCAGCTCGACCGAGGTCTCGAGGAGGAACGTTCCCGGGGACGCCGAAGAGCGTCCCGCCCCGCTGAGCAGCATCACGGCGATCACCGTGGGGGCGTCGTTGAAGCCGGACTCGGCCTCCAGCACGCCCGCCAGCCGGGGCGGGAGCGGCAGTCTGCGCAGCACGGAGAAGACGGCGGCGGCGTCCGTTGAGGCCAGCACCGCGCCGAGGATCAGCGCCGTCGTCTGGTCTATGCCGAGAATCGCCTGTACGACCAGCGCCACCACGACGATGCTGACCGTCACGCCCACGGTCGCCAGGATCATGGCCAAGGGGACTGAACGCCGTACGTGAGACCAGTTCGTGGTAAGTCCACCTTCGGCCAGGATCAACGCCAGCGCCGTGAGGCCGATCTGCTGGGCGAGCTGGGGGTTGTCGAAGGGGATCCCGAACCCTGCCTCGCCCAGCACCAGGCCGAAGCCGAGGAACACGAGCAGGCTGGGCAGGCCGGTGCGGTGCGCGACGCGTACGGACGCGATGGCCGCGATGACAATTGCGGCACCAAGAAGAAGCCAGACATCTAGTGTCATCTGGCCCCCTCTCGTACCTGCGGTCACATAAGCCTAGTGAGTCCCTCCGGGGTCGCGGCAAAACGGACGTGCCGGTCATGAGGCTCCGCCGGGATGCCGTCGATCAGCTCGCCGTCGTGCAACAGGGCGACCGTCGGGACGTTGGGGCCCACCCTGGCCAGGGCACGATCGTACGAGCCGCCGCCGCGCCCCAGACGTACACCTGTCGCCCTGTCCACCGCCAGGGCCGGGACGATCACGAGGGCGGCGGTGCGGATGGCGTCGACGCCGCGGCGGGTGTCGACCGGCTCCATGATCCCGAAGCGGCCCGGGGTGAGCGAGTCCGGTCCGTCGTACACCGCCCAATCCAGGTCATAGTCCTCAAGCAGGACGGGGAGGATAACGGTGGCTCCATGTTTCCAGAGAGCGAACACGAGCCCGTGCGTATCCGGCTCCGACCCCGTTGACCAGTAGCAGGCCACGAGACCGGCCATCTGGACCCACGGCTGGTCGAGCAGCGTTTCGCGGATCTTGATGGAGTTTGCCCGCTGTTGTTCGGGGGAGAGGGAGGCACGTGCCGAGCTCAGCTCGCGACGCAGGTTCAGCTTGTCCACAGATACCTCCACTAGGGTCTACTCATGGCTGACTTCGACCCTGTGACGAAAGCCGTCGTGCCCGCCGCGGGTCTGGGCACCCGGTTCCTTCCGGCGACCAAGGCGACACCGAAGGAGATGTTGCCCATCGTCGACAAGCCCGCGATCCAGTATGTCGTCGAGGAGGCAGCCTCCGCTGGGCTCCTCGACGTCCTCATGGTCACCGGCAAGAATAAACGCTCCATCGAGGATCACTTCGACCGCGCGTTCGAGCTGGAGGAGGCCCTTGAGGCCAAGGGCGACGAGCACCGGTTGTCCCAGGTACGCGAGCCGGCCTCGCTGGCGACGCTCCACTACGTACGTCAGGGCGAGCCCAAGGGGCTCGGCCACGCGGTGCTCTGCGCCAAGCAGCACGTCGGCGGCCACCCCTTCGCCTGTCTGCTCGGCGACGACCTGATCGACCATCGCGACCCGCTGCTCAAGCGCATGATCGAGGTGCGTGACACGTTCGGGGGGAGCGTGATCGCGCTGATGGAGGTGCCCAAGGAGCAGGTCTCCCTGTACGGCGTCGCGACCATCGAGGCGACCGCCGACGACGACGTCGTACGCGTGACCGACCTGGTGGAGAAGCCGCCGGCCGACGAGGCGCCGTCCAACTGGGCGATCATCGGGCGCTATGTGATCGACCCCGCGGTGTTCGAGGTGCTGGAGAACACGCCGCCGGGGCGCGGGGGCGAGATCCAGCTCACCGACGCGCTGCGCACGCTCGCCGGACGCGGGTCCGGGGACGGCGGGCCCGTGCACGGGGTGCTGTTCAGAGGGCGCAGGTACGACACCGGCGACAAGCTGGACTATTTGCGGACGGTGGTGAAGTTCGCGGCGGGCCGGGAGGACCTGGCACCCGAGTTCGTGCCGTGGCTGCGGGAGTTCCTCGATGAAATCGGTTGACGAGCATCTGGCTGAGATCCTGGCCACTGTTCGTCCGCTGGCGCCGCTGGAGCTGGAGTTGGAGCAGGCGCTGGGGGCGACGCTGGCCGAGGAGGTGGTCTCGCCGGTTCCGCTGCCGCCGTTCGACAACTCGGCCATGGATGGCTATGCCGTGCGGTCTGCCGATATTTCGGATGTTCCGGTTACGTTGCCGGTGACGGACGATGTGGCGGCCGGGTCCGAAGAGCTGCGGGCCGTGGGGCCCGGGCACGCCGTACGGATCATGACGGGTGCTCCCATGCCCGCCGGGGCCGATGCCGTGGTGCCGGTCGAGTGGACGGACGGGGGGACGGTCACCGTACAGATCTCCCGCCCGGTGAGCGCCGGCAACGCGATCCGGCTCGCGGGCGAGGACGTTCAGGCCGGCGAGGTCGTGCTCAAGCCGGGCACGGTGATCGGGCCCTCCCAGCTCGGGATCATCGCCGGGGTGGGGCGGCGGCGGGTCTGGGCGCGGCCCCGGCCCAGGGTCGTCGTCATCTCGACGGGTGCGGAGCTGGTCGAGCCGGGTGGTCCGCTGGCTCCCGGGCAGATCTGGGACTCCAACAGCTTCACGCTGACCGCCGCCGTGCGGGAGGCCGGAGGCGAGGGGTTCCGGGCGGGGTCCGTCGGGGACGATCCGCGCGTACTCCTCGATCGGCTCGACACCCACCTGATGCGGGCCGATGCGATCATCACCAGCGGTGGTGTGTCCATGGGGGCGTACGAGCCGGTCAAGGAGGCTCTGTCACCGCTGGGCACCGTCCGGTTCGAGAAGGTCGCGATGCAGCCGGGGATGCCGCAGGGGTTCGGCGTGCTGGGGGAGGACCAGGTGCCGATCTTCGCGCTGCCCGGCAACCCGGTGTCGTCCTATGTGTCTTTCATGCTGTTCGTACGTCCGGCGCTCGACAAGATGCGCGGGCTCCCCGCGGACATGCCGGAATCGGTGACCGCCCGCCTGACCAGGCCGGTGCGCTCGCCCGCCGGACGGCGGTCGTTCCTGCGCGGCGTGCTGGCTGCGGACGGCACGGTGTCGCCGGTGCACGGGCAGGGCTCGCATCAACTCGCCGCCCTGGCCTCGGCGAACGCGCTGATCGTGGTCGCGGAGGACGTGACCGAGATGCCCGAGGGGGCGACTGTCGAGGTGATCCGGCTGTGAGCGACTCGGGGCTGACCCATGTGGATGAGACCGGGGCCGCTCGCATGGTGGACGTTTCCGCCAAGGACGTGACGGCTCGCACCGCCACGGCGACCGGGCGGGTGCTGCTGTCGGGCGAGGTCGTGGAGCTGCTGCGGTCCGGCGAGGTGCCCAAGGGCGACGCGCTGGGCGTGGCGCGGATCGCGGGGATCATGGGGGCGAAACGGACGCCCGACCTGATCCCGCTCTGCCATCCGATCGCGTTGCACGGGGTGAAGGTCACGCTGGAGGTCGAGGACTGGGGCGTGGCGATCACCTGCCGGGTGAAGACGGCCGACCGCACCGGTGTGGAGATGGAGGCGCTGACGGCGGTCTCCGTGGCCGCGCTGGCGCTGATCGACATGGTCAAGGCGGTCGATCCGGCCGCGGTGATCACCGATGTCCGGGTGGAGGAGAAGCTGGGCGGCAAGACCGGCCGCTGGACCAGGGAGCCGGAATGATCCGCGCACTCGTGATCACGGTGTCGAACCGGGCGTCGGCCGGGATTTATGCGGATAAATCCGGGCCGCTGCTCGTTGACCTGCTGCGCCGCGATGCGGGCTGCGAGGTCGTGGAGGGCCCCTTGGTGGTGCCCGACGGAGAGCCGGTCGAAGGAGCGCTCCGTGACGGGGTGGCGCAGGGGTTCGACGTCATCGTGACCACCGGGGGGACCGGGTTGACGCCCATGGACCTGACCCCGGAGATGACGGCCCGAGTAATTTCTCGGGAAATTCCCGGTATAGCTGAGACCATTCGGCTGGCGAATCGGGAAAAGGTCCCGACCTCGATTCTGTCCAGAGGGCTGGCCGGGCAGGCGGGCGCTACCTTGATCGTTAATTTGCCCGGATCATCGGGTGGCGTACGCGATGGCGTCGCCGTACTCGCGCCGATTCTTCAGCACGCGGTCGATCAGATCCGGGGAGGCGATCACCCGCGCTGATCGCGGTTCCCTGATGCGTGGCGACATCATGCCCGATGGGGGGATGATGAGTGGGTGGATCGACTTCGTGGCTGGCCGGTGACCCTGAACGAAGGTCCGGTAGGCCTCCGGCCGCTGCGGCTGAGCGACGTGCGCGTGTGGCGCGAGACCCGGCTGAGAAACGCCGACTGGCTACGCCCCTGGGAGCCCAGCAATCCCGAGACACCGCTGTTCAGGACCGGGCTCGGCCCGTACGTCTCCATGGTCGGCACCCTGCGCCGCGAGGCTCGGCAGGGCCTGGCGATGCCGTGGGTGATCACGTACGGGGGGCGCTTCGCGGGGCAGTTGACCGTGGGCGCGATCGTGTGGGGCGCCGCCCGTTCCGCCCAGGTCGGCTACTGGATCGACGGCGCGCTCGCCGGGAAGGGGATCACCCCCACCGCCCTCGCCATGGCCGTTGACCATTGCTTCTTCACCACGGGGCTGCATCGGCTGGAAGCGAACATCCGCCCCGAGAATCAAGCCAGCCGACGGGTGGTTGAGAAGCTCGGATTCCGGGAAGAAGGCATTCGGCGGCGCCAACTCCACATCGATGGGGCCTGGCGCGACCACATTTGCTACGCGTTGACCGCTGAGGACATTCCTGGCGGCCTGCTCGTGCAGTGGCGTCGCGCGCGTGAGTCAGCTGCTCACGGGGGGCCTTCCGTCGAAGAGGTTTGACGATCTCGCGACACACCGCACCGAATGCTCGTCAATTAGTGACACGCGGTCTTACGGTGCGTGACGTGAGCACATTGAAGGCGCGACGAGCACACTCGCGTCTTTGTGCTGCCCGGAGGTGCCCATGAGCAGCGCCTTCCTCTATCTGGTCATCGTCGTGATGTGGCTTTGCGTCCTGATCCCGATGTGGCTGCGCAAGGACAAGACGAACCTGGCCGAGCTGGCCGAGCTCGAAGAGCACTACACCGGCGAACACCAGCTTCCCGATCTCGACAACCTGGACCCATCGGACGCGGACGAGGACGACGGGTCGTCTCCTGCCGAGGTCGAGAAGGTCGATGTGCGCCAGTTCCGACTCCGGCGCCGCGCCATCATCGTGGCCCGCCGGCGGCGGCTGCTGTTCTTCACCACGCTGCTGGTGCTGGCCTCTGTCGTGACGGCCGCGGTCAAGATGATCCCGTGGTGGGGTGTGGCTCCCTCGGTCGTCATCATGTTCGCGTACATGGCGTTCCTCCGCATCGCCGTACAAGTCGATAGGGAACGCCGCGAACGAGGCCGTCAGGCGCGCGCTGAGCGCCTGCGGCGCGCACGTGAGCGGCGGCGGGCCGCGGAGGAGGCCGCCCAGGCTGAGGTCATCGATCTCACGACGCTGCAAGCGGACGTTCTGTTCGATCAGTACGCCGAACCGCCCAGGCGGGCGGTGGGCGACTGAAACGTTGGCGCGAGGACCCCTCAGAGTTTGCTAATCTGGTCGAGTCCTTGGGGATGTAGCGCAGTCCGGTAGCGCACTTCGTTCGCATCGAAGGGGTCAGGGGTTCGAATCCCCTCATCTCCACCAGGGGCCGTTCTTGAAATGGCTGGACTGAAGTCGACGGGATCCCGTCTGATCATCGAGATCAGGCGGGATCTCGTCGTTTCAGGGGTTTCCGAATCGGGGTTCGTCCTGGTTTGGGAGCCGCGGAGCGGGTGTCCGGGAAGGCCCGGGTGGTGTCAGGCCGTTGGTGGAGGTCCGAGTGCGGGTCGCTGGGCATGGCGATGCCGACGCCGGGCTGGGTGCTGCGACAAGGTGATTTGAAATGTGCGTTATGGGGTGGGTGGTGGCCTGCTCTGGTCTGCGGGTGGCGTGCCGTCGAAGGGCTCAACTGGAGTCTGCGGGGTGTCGGCGGGTGTGATGGGCTCGTTTTGGAGCTGGTGGGTGTGGCGGGCCACTGGTCGAGGAAGTGGTCGTTGGCGACCGCGACGAGCAGGGCGACCAGGATGGTCTGGGCGACGCGCATCCTCAGAACATGTCGGAGGCTTTGTCGCCAAGGTCGACGTAGGTCCGCGGGCGGGCCGTGCTCGCCTCACTGGAGCATTGGATGGGGACTCGTCATGGACTGTCATCCAACGGGTTCACTGTCCATCTTGGGCATAGTGACCGATGATCCCTTGATGGGTCATACCCTCCTGTTCGAGGTCGAAGGTTTGGATCAGGCTGACATCCCGGCGATCATTGACGCTGGAGATCTACCGTTGTGAAGCCATCCAACGGGGTGCCTGTTCTACCTTCACTGTCATGACATCAACTCCGGCCTCCACCCGCTCGAACAGGCTTGAGGAGCTTGGCGACTTTCTCCGGCAGCGGCGTGACACGCTGACACCGCTCCAGGCGGGCTTGCCGTCCGGAGGGCGGCGCCGCGCTCCGGGGCTGCGCCGCGATGAGGTGGCGGCGCTGGCCCATATGTCCGTCACCTACTACGAGAGGCTGGAGCAGGGGCGCGGCCCGCAGCCGTCGGCGGCGATGCTTGCCGGGCTGACGATGGCACTGCAGCTAAATGACGACGAACGTGACCACCTGTACCGGCTGGCCGGTCAGGCGTCGCCGGTCGCACCGGACTCCGAGGGGTACGTCGACCCCGGGCTGCTGTCGGTCCTGCGTGCGGTCGAGGCGACGACACCGGGCTATATCGCCGACGATCTCGGGACGGTGGTGGCACAGAACACACTGAACCTGGCACTGTTCGGCCGGTTCACCGGCCTGCCTGGCTGGGAGGGCAATCTCGTCTGGCGCTGGTTCACCTCGCCACGATGGCGCTTCGTCCTGGAGCCTGAGGATCAGCATGAGCAGACCGGCCGTGCGTACGTCGCCGATCTGCGCGCGATCGTCGCACAGCGCGAACACGACGAGACCGCCGCGGCCCTGGTCGCCGACCTTCGGACGGCCAGCGCGGAGTTCGTCCAGATGTGGGAGGAGCACCAGGTCTCGGCCCTGCACTGCTCGACCAAGCACGTGGATGATGAGCGCGTGGGCCTCCTGGATCTGGAGTGTGCCGTGGTGACCAGTCCGCTGTCGCGTCAGCGGATGCTGCTGCTGTTCCCGCTGGCCGGAACGGATACCGCGCTCCGGCTTGAAAGGCTTTCCGCATTGGTACGTGGCTGACGGTTTGTGCGGCGGGCCTATCCACGTACTAACTGTGAGTGGTTGGTGAACGCGGACGATCTTAGAGTTTCGCGTGGATCGCAGTGCTTGCCCAACAGTGAGGAAGAACCCATGGAAACCGCAGCCTCCCCCATCGTGCTCGTGCACGGCTTCTGGCATGGAAGCTGGTGCTGGAGCATGGTCATCGAGGAGCTCGCCCGCCGGGGTGTGCCCTCGATCGCCGTCGATCTGGAGGGGCACGGGCTGAAGAACCACTCGCCCCTGGCTCGCTGGGGCCGCCCGTTCGACCCGGCGGCGTACGCTGTCGAACCCTCTCAGCTGGTGGGGGTCACCGCCACTTCCGCCGCGTCAACGCTGATCGCCCAGTTACGGCGAATCGGCGGCGGCCGGCCGTGCGTGCTCGTGACCCACAGCATGGGCGGCATTGTCGCCACCGCCGCCGCCGAGCAGGCACCGGAGCTCATCGCCGAACTCGTGTACGTCGCGGCGTTCGCCCCGGTCAGTGGCCTGCCCACAGTCGCATACCTGGCAAGCCCGGAGAACGCGGGTGAACGAGTGAACGCCCTGCTCGCCGCCGACCCGGCCGCCGTCGGAGCTCTGCGCCTGGACCTCGGCGATGCCACTCGTCGTCGCGACATGCGGGAGGTGTTCTACCACGACGTCGACGAGGTCAGCGCGGCCGCGGCGCTCTCGTTGCTCAGCCCCGATGCCCCGGTGGGAATTCCGGAGGAGACATTCACGGTGAGTACGGCCCGGTACGGCCAGATCCCGCACACATATGTCGTCTGCACCGAAGACCGGGTGGTCCCGCCCGCCTTGCAGCGCCGTTTCGTCACTGAGATCGATGCCGTTTCGTTGCGGCCAACGACGGTCGTGGAGCTCGCGACCTCCCACTCACCGTTCCTATCCGCTCCAGATACGCTGGCCGATGTCCTCGCCTCGGCCCACCGCAACCGCCCCGCGATTACGGCCCGTTAGGGCCGCGACGCACCTGTCTGGTCCCAGATTTAGGTGCCCCTCCCTGCCAACCGGATGTGGCTACCATCGCCCTGCTGGAGAGCGCCCTCGGGCGGCCGCTGTGGCACACCCCCCGGTAAGGCAGATGGTGGCGAGATCGGTGATCGACCATCGCGCGGGGATCAGCCATCGGCAGGGGTGAGACGCATCATCGTCCTCTTTCCGCTCTGCCGGATCTCGGGCAGGGCAGGCGAAATAGGCTCGACGGCCCCCAAGCGCCCGCATCGCGCGTTACGCTCGGAAGCGCGCGAGCCACCGTCAGTTAGAGCTGCAGGGCGCTCACGCAACCCGGGTGCCGCCGAGCTCAACTCTCGGCGGCACTCCCTTGCCGTCGACCCAGAACCACAGGGATGACGACAAACTCATCAATGATCAGTGGCGGCCCCGTTCAACATGGCGCCGTTGAAGTCCTCGGCGATCGAGAACTGACCGCGCTGCTGCTCGACCAGCCACCCTTTGCCGATCAGACGCTTGAGCCGGGTTCGGACGACTTCCACCCGCTTGTGAACATCCGGCTCGCCCAACGCCAGCGCGACCTCCCTGGCGCGCATCGCCCGACCTGCTGAGGCCAACATGATGACGACCTGCCGGTTAACACCGGTCAACGAGGGCCACTCGGCAGGAACAGCGCCGATGCCCTCCACGGAAGGCCCCGCGGAGGGCATCGGTTGAAGGTGAGGAGACTCGGCCGGATCTTGATGATCAGCCTCACCGGTGCCCGGCTTGGGCGAGCCAGGAGCGGTGCGATCGAGCACCTCAGCCGGATCGCACCCGTCACTCACCGCGTTGTCCGCCCGAACCTCCTCCACGAGGTTCCGGCTCGACGCCTCGTTCTTGGCTTGCAACCTGGCCAAGGTGCGCCGGACCGCCGCCAGTTGCTCCAGCCGCTCCTCGACAAGATCTTGCTTGCTTCCAGCCACAACTTCCGCAACCAAGCCACAGCCACATCCGGGTTCACGTCCCGGCCGCCTTGCATCGGATCCCACATCAACGACACACCCGGCACATGCCGGCCGACTCGCCCTTGCCTGTCGGGCGCGTTGTCCGGCAGCATGATCGCCGGACCGAGGAGGTGCAAGTGGCATGGCGCCACTGCGCAGACGCATCACCCTGAACAACCGTGTAACCCCGATCGTGGGTTCGCGGCCTGGGTCACGGCGAGCGCTCTGCGGCTGGACCGATCCCCTCCTTGAAGCGTCGATCTCATCGTATGGCTGGACACTCCGCCGTTCCCTGCACGGCACCAACCCACACAAGGGCTTGCGGCTACTGGCCCTCTTCTTGCGAGACGTCATGCGCTACCCCGGCGGACCGATCGCAACCGACGAGCAACTCGACGCCGGACGCGGCAACTCAGATGCCACGACACGCGACCGGCTCGGCCCGTACCCGGACAAGGTCGTACGCTGCCGCAACAACCGCGACCTCGACCGTCTCCTGTCAGCCCTCGGCTGAGCGTTGACAGATCAAACGACGATGTGTGTACCGAGCAGGACATCCTCGGCGGGATCCGGCTTGTCCTGCCCACGTTCGAGCGCCCGCCGCACTGCAGAGAGAAGATCAGAAAGTGGCACAGCGAGCGCTCCAACGAGCGCAGGAACCGATCACCGCGAGCCCGGGAAGCGATCTTCTAAGCAGCTGCTCCACCCCTGGTCAGCGCTATTCGTGAGAACCCCTGCAGAGGCCGAGCCCCCGCCGGCAGCCGCCTCTGCCACTGTGGGTGATCGGCTCGCGCTTCGCTGAGCCCGGAGGTGGCGAGGGAGGCGCATCATGAGGCGAAGGGCTGGACGCACGATCATAGCCATGAACCCCAGCATTCCGCCGCCGGGACGAAAGAGGTTCACCGTCTCCCAGGCACCTTGATCACACCTGAGCTGACCTTCTTTTTGAGCTCGTCGAGCGCCGGCCAATTCCCTGTGACGCCGACCCCGCCGCTCTTGATCCCGTAGACCACCTTCCCGCGCTTCACCTTCCCTGCGGCGAAGTGCCTGAGGTAATCGAAGACCGCCACATCGGCACGCTTAACCGCAGAAGCGAAAACGACTACCGCCTCCGACTTGGGGACTCTTCTCGCCACATCCACATCTGACCCGATCACGCCGATGCCAGCCTTCACGGCGGCTCGTCGAACACCGGATCCGGAATGGCCCGTGACATCGAATATCACATCGACGCCTCGACCGATCAGCCCTTCGGCGGCGTACTCGCCCTTCTTCGGATCGTTGAAGCCGCTGAAATCGCGCGGTGGGGTGAGATACAGCGTCTCCTGAGCCACGAGCGGGTCAACAGCCCGAACTCCTGCCACGAAACCCGCCTGATAACGCATGACCATCGGGTCCTCGACGCCGCCGAGAAACCCGATGTGCTTCGTAGCCGACTTCCTCGCGGCCATGGCTCCCGCGAGAAAGCCCTGCTCGTTCTCGGCGAACACCAGCTGAGTGACGTTCCTGCCGCTGGTGGACGACTCGTCGTCTACCAGGGCGAACTTGACGCGCGGGAATTCGGCAGCCACCTTCCGAACCGCGGGGCCATAAGCGTATCCGACGGCGACCACGGGGTTGTAGCCCCGTCCGGCGAGCAGCCGCAGCCGCTTGACCTTCGCCGTGTCGCTTTCCCCCGCGGACGCTCCCAGCTGCAAAGGCTTGCCGAACCGTAATGTGCGCACTGCCCTACGAACTCCCGCTGCCGTCCTCTCGTTCAGCCCGTGATCGTGCGTGCCGCCGACATCGTAGGCGATGCCCACTCTGACCGCGGGAGGTGTGATGCCGATCAGCCCGGCGACCATTAGGAGACCTGTACCTGCTGCGAAAATGCTCATGCTGCTTAGATGTCACTTCGACGCGATTGGTTGGCGCCCATGGGCACAGTTTTGATCGCGTGGTCCAATTTCCGCACAGGGGCCTGGCTCCGGCGTCCAACGACAGCGCGAAGACAGCGCGAAGAAAGGTCAGCCCGTTAACATGTGAAGCTCCTGCCGGATCTGATTGACCCGGAAATGCGGCGCGCGCAATCTATTTCCAGCGAATTCACGAGGCGAACACCAATGTCTCCACAGAGGCCGGGGCGGTTCACGACCGTGGGCAGCGTGCCACCCCTCCCGAGCCCCAGTTCGGGAAACGATCACCACCATCCTGGGAAGCGATCTTCACCGGGGCGTCGTCGTCACTGCTCAACCTCACTCGTGAACACCCCACCAGGGGCCGTTCTTGAAACGGCTGGACTGAAGTTGACGGGATCCCGTCTGATCATCGAGATCAGACGGGATCTTGTCGTTTCGAGGGTTTTCGAATCGGGTTCGTCCTGGTTTGGGAGTCGCGGAGTAGGTGTCCGGGGAGGCCCGGGTGGTGTCAGGGCGCTGGTGGAGGTCGGAGTTGGCTGCGGACGGACTCCTCGTCTGCAGCCAGCCGCTCTAGCAGCTATGCTCCGCCCAACGTCATGCCCGACCTCCACGTACTGGCGCCGTACGCAACTCGCAAAACCTGTGATTGCAAAGAGTCTGCGGCTCACGTGAAGCGACATCTCTGCAATCGGTCCTTCCACCACCGACCACAACCCCGCCGGATGGCTCGACAACCCACGCACTGTGCGCTGCCTTGAGGCGATCCCTGGCTGCAGAGCATTGGGCCCTCCGCTCGGGTCCGCGTCACCAGACGCAAAGTAGCTGTGGGTAACCGGAAGTTTGCGGACGGCTTGACATAAGCCATCGCAAACAGGGCGACCTGCGAGAACGTCCCCACCGTCGTTGTCGAGGCGGAGAGCGCTGGACTCATCCCCGAACGCCCGGGCCGAAACCCGACGCCGGGCACCGCAGCCGTCACTCGCTGTGGCCTGCGGAAACGCTCTACTTTGAGGCTGGTGGCACGGACCCGAGCGGCAAGCCCAGATCTTCAGGGGTTGAGGAGGCGGTTGGTCTCGGCCAGCAGCTCGCTCTGGCGGAGGCGGTCGGCGGGGAACGGCATCGCGATGACGCGGTGCACGCCGACCTCGGCGAGTGCGGCCAGTCGTTCGGCGGCCGCGGCGGGTGGGCCGGTGACCAGGCCGCCACGGGCCTCCTCCTCGCTCATCCCGTACTCCATCAGCGACCGGGCCTGAGCGTCGATCACCGACGCGGGCAGGTCGCCGAGACCGACGCTGAGACCGATCGTGACGCGCGGCGCCGGGCGGCCATATTCGGCGGCGAGGCCGGCCAGTTGGCGGGTCTGTTCGGCGATCTCAGCCGGCGTGGAGAACGCCGGATACCATTCGTCGGCGAAACGGGCGGCTCGGCGCAAGGGGCCGGCGCCGATGAGGACGGGCGGCATCGTCGCGCCCGGCGAGAGAGTGATCACCTCGCCGTTCACGTTCGTGGGCTTGCCCTCGACCAGGCTCGGCAGGATCTCCAGAGCGGCGTCGGTGCGCTGCGCGCGTTCGGCGTAGGAGATGCCGACGGCCCGCCAGGCTGCGTCGCCGTGCACGCTGCCGCCCGAGCCGACGCCGAGCAGCACCCGACCGCCGGACAGGTGCTGCAGGCTGGCGATCTGCTTGGCGGCCCAGGCGGTCGGGCGTAGCGCCAAGACCATCACCCCGAAGCCGATCTTGACGCGCTCGGTGACGGCGGCGGCCGTGGCCAGCACTATCGTGCTGTCGAGGAACGGCCGCACCGGGATCAGATGGTCGCCGACCCAGATCGACTCCAGGCCGAGCTCCTCGGCGTGCCGGGCATGCTCGCGCACCCCGGCGGTCTCATCCACGCCGAACGACGGTAGGTTCACGCCGACCTTGAGCATCAGCGCACCTCGAGCAGGGTCTTGCCGACGCTGGCGCGCGACTCGATGGCGGCGTGCGCGGCGGCGGCCCGGTCGAGGGGGAAGCGCTGCCCGATCAGCGGCCGCAGCCGTCCGCTCACGGCCTCGGCGAGGGCGCTCTCGGTGTACTCGCGCATCATCTCCGGGGTGGGCTTCGCCTGGACGAGCGAGACGCCGCGCGCAACAGCGGCCTCCGCCTCGATGCCGGCCCACTCTCCGCTCGCCAGCCCGAAGCTGACCATCCGCCCGCCCTGGCCGAGCAGTTCGAAGGCGGCCCGAGCGATGTCGCCGCCGACCCCGTCGAAAACGACGTCGACGGGGTCGACCTCGTCGGTCCAGCCCGGAGCCGTGTAGTCGACCACCTCGTCGGCGCCCAGGTCGCGGGCCACACCGGTCTTGCGCGAGCCCCCGGCCGCTCCGACGACGGTGGCGCCCGCCGACTTGGCGAGCTGCACGAGGAGCGAGCCCACGCCGCCGGCCGCCGCCTCGACCAGAACCCGTTCCCCGGGCTGTGGTGCGGTCGCCCGGATCATCATGGTCGCGGTACGCCCGTCGGCCAAGACCGCGACCGCGTCGTCCAATTCCAGGCCGTCGGGGACGGCAAAGAGCCCGGAGGCATCCACCGCGACCCGTTCGGCATAACCGCCGGAGCCCCCCGTGGAGGTCACCACCCTACGGCTGACCAGGCCGGAGTCGACGCCCTCGCCGACCGCCGTGACGATGCCCCCGACGCCGTTGCCCGGAATCATCGGCAGCTCCGACTTGAACGGCGACGGGCCACCCGACCGGAACTGGGTCTCCACAAAGGTGATGTTGGCGTAGGCGACGTCGATCAACACCTGCCCCGGCCCCGGGACCGGATCGGGGGCGTCTCCAGGTACGAGCACCTCGGGCCCGCCGAACTCCTTCAACCACACTGCACGCACAACACTCTCCCCTGTTCAGCTGATGTCAGGCCCAGCATGCAACCTCAACCGAACTCGAGGTCAACTCGCGATCACCAGTACGGCTCGGCCGGGTTCCTGTGCCTGGCCGCACTCGTGGTCTTCTTCGTCACCGGTCCGCGCAGACCTCAACCCTGAAACGCCGCTGACGGCGGCCGTGGACCACACCGCCACACCTGGGAAGCGATCGGGGAGCCATCCCGTCGGATTCTCTACGGCGGTTCCGAGGCAGCCCGCTTGGTGATCTTGCGGACTGCCGGCTGGACGTTCGAGGCGTTCAGTGGGGCGCTCGTGCAGAAGACCAGGTGGTGATCTTGGCGGGTGTGGTGTTGCCGGAGTGCCTCAGCGTACGACGTGTCTTGGGATCCCCGGCCCGCAAGGCCAGACGCATACCGCGGACGGGTGATCGGACTTGCCATCGAGGTTGCAGGGCAAGTGTCGTCAAGCCTGCCCGAAGCCGGTGCAGTGTGCGATCGTCGCATCGTCCGCCGCTACCGCGTGATCTGCCTCCGCCTGCCGGACACGGCGAATGATTTCGTCTGGTCCGCTCGACGCCAGGACGGCCATGACCCCTGGCCAGTCGGTGAGCCCGAACCGGTCCACGATGCCGCTGGCGCCATTGCTGAGGAGCGCGGCGCCGACATCGGTCAACTCCGAGATCGGACAACTGCCGGTGATGGCCTCGTCCGCCGCCCGCGGGTCGTCCTTGGCCACCCAGAAGCCGCCCGGTTGGTTCCGGTTCGAGCGTAAGTCGTTGAGGATCCGGTGGTACTCGTCGCTACCTTTGGTGGCGGTCTCCAGCGCGGGCTCGTACGAGCGGCTGATCACGACCTCCCGGGGATCGGAGACGACGAGCGGCGGGCTGTCTGCTTTGTCGAGTACGACGTACGCGTCGCCGAGCACCAGGTACTCGACGAGGCCATTGGACAGGCGCAGGATGGCTACCGCCGCCGACGGGCTTATGCGGTTGGCGACGTCGCAGGTGCTGCGGTGATCGTCCGTCACCTGCTCGATGGCATCAGCGAGCACTGCCGGAAGGTCGCGGTCCTGTGCGAGTGACAGGAGACCGAGGAGACTGCTTCCCAAACGGTTGGCATACCAGGCCACGCCGTGCCGGCAGATCGATTCCGTGCCGGGGATGCCGGCGCCGTCGACCAACACGGCCGCCGTCGGCAAGGCCCCGGTGAAGTCCTCGTTCGCGCGGTCGGCCCGCCCCGCGGCAGCGCTCGCCATGGCCACCCGCATGTCCTACCGCCAATCAAAGCGCCCACCATGACAATCGCCGACCCGCTGAAACGTACACGTCTGCTGCTGGGCCGCGTCCGCCGTGTGACAGACCACGGATTGCGACGCTCTTCTCCGTTTTCCACCATCCCTTGCCGAATGACGAGATGATCACGCGCATGCGCTTACGCCGCCACCGCCTCCCCTCAGGAGCAACCTTGTGACCACGACTCCGATCGACCTCGAGGTCGGCGCCATCATCGATGCCTACCGGACCTGCGAGTTCGCCACTCTCGGGGCTGACGGCACCCCGCTGACCTGGCCCACCGCGGCCTGGCGCCGGGCAGATGGCACGCTGCTCGTCACCACCAGCCTGGCCTTCGCGCAGAAGGCGCTCAACGTCCGCCGGGACGGACGCGTCGCACTGCTCTTCTCCGACCCCACCGGCAGCGGCCGCCCCGACGCGCCCCAGGTCTTCGTCAGCGGAACCGCGACCTGCCCCGATGAGATCCGGACCGCGCCGGACGAGGCGGCTGAGTACTGGCGTACGCTCTTCGAACGGCAGCCGCACAGCCGAAGCTACGTCCGGGCCCCCGGCCGGTGGTTCATGGACTGGTACTACCTGCGGCTCTTCATCACCGTGACGCCCACCGGGGTCGAGGTACGGCCACCGCTCGCCGAGTTGGCCGCCACCGAACAGCCCGCGACACCAGCCACCACGGACCTGCCCGGCGCTGACCTGATCGCCCGCTTCCCGAGCGCGGTCCTCGGCGCCCGGGACGCCTCCGGGGCACCGCTGCTGGTACGCACGCGGCCGAAGGCCACCACAGACGGCTTCACCATCGCGACGGACGCCGCCGATGGCATCGTGCCGGGCAACGCCAGCCTGCTCGTGCACCGGCACGACGAACGACTCAACGCCATGCACAACGCACTGATCCGCGGCGAACTTCACGCCGACGGCGACCAATGGACGATGGTCCCGCGGAAAGTGATCGAGCCGGCCGGATCCGGCCGCATCAGCGACGCGTTCCACACCCTGCGCAACGCCCGCCGCTCCACGCTCCGCTACCTGGAGCGGCGCGGCCTGGCCCGGCCCCGGGTTCGGTGGGACCAGTTCCAGCTGCTCGCCACATCCAGCAAAGACGCATAACGCCGGCTGGGCAGGACGGCAGGGTCACCGGTCCTGCCGTCCGCAGCCCTCACCGGCCGCCGGTGAGGCACCGACGAAACGCCGGATTCAGGTCGGCGCGACGGTGTCGCAGGGCTCGAGTGCCTGCGATGAGGACGACGGCGCCGCGGCGGGTGACCGGCGCGAGAGCAGGTATCCCGTCAGTGCGGCGAGCAGGCCGGCCAGACCGGCCGCCGCGAAGCCGCCCGCCGGCACGGACGCGTCGATCGCCACTCCCACGACCGGGGAGCCGAGCGCGAACCCCGCGCTCGCCGCCGAGGACTGCAGGCCGGTCGCCTCACCTCGTACACCGGCCGGCGTCAGCCGGCTCACCGCGTCGGAGACCGTCGAAAGGGTCGGTGCGGTGAGCAGCCCGGCGCCGATGACGGCCACGCACAGCCAGGCCCAGTCATGGGCAAGTCCGGCCGGAATCGTCATCAGCCCGAGCAGGCCGAGCAGCAGCCAGGTGGGCATCGGCCGGGGCAGCGCTCCGTACACCAGACCGCCCACGACGGACGACACCCCGAGCACGGCGATGACCACGGCCGCCCACGAGACCTGGCCGGCTTCTCGAAGAGTGGCGACGATGGCCAGGTCGACGCCGCTGAGCAGCATCGCGACGCCGAACCCCATCGTCAGAACAGCGACCATGCGCGCTCCCAACCACTCCCGGCGCCGGGGCCGGCCCGCTGCCTCGCCGTTCACCTCGTCCCCGGCTCGCAGCGGCGGGTTGAGCAGGGCGATCCCTGCCCCGCCGGCGACGATCGCGGCGCCCACTCCCCATGCCACCACGCCGGGGGACACCGTCGCCGCGCACAGGATCACCACCGCCGGCCCCACCATGTACGACAGCTCGCCCGCCACCGACTCCAGCGCGAACGCTGCCCGCCGCTGCCCTGCCGTCGTCATCGCGGCGATCGCCTGCCTGGTAACCGATTGGACCGGCACCATCAGCAGACCGGCGGCGAAGGAGGAGCCCAGCAAGATCACGTATGGCAGCACGGGCACGGTCAGCCAGAACACGAGCTGCGGCACAACCGTGGCCAGCAGTACGGTACGCAGTCCCCGCCGGTCGATCATCCGCCCCAGCAGCGGCCCGCCCAGCGCGACACCGGCGGTGAGCGCCGCCACCACGGCTCCGGCCGCCGCGTAACTCATGTCGAGGGCGACGACGACGTACATCGTCAACGCCATCGCGTCCGCCGTGATCGCGGTACGAGCGAGCAGCGAGATGCCAAGCAGTGGCGTCATCCCCGGCACCGCGAGCACCTGGCGAAATCTGGTCACCGTTTTGACGCTAGATCACCCGTTATGACATAGGAAGTCGTGAATTCATTGGACCGGACATAATGAACGCTTATGGCACGTGATCTCGAGACCGCACTGCTGCGATCGTTCGTCACCGCCGTACGAGCGGGCAGCATCAGCCGTGCGGCGGCGGCGCTCGGCCGCACCCAGCCCGCGCTCAGCCAGCAGTTGCGCAAGCTCGAGAGGGATGTCGGCAGCCCGCTGCTGCACCGGGCGCCGTCCGGCGTCTCGCTGACCCGGGCGGGCGAGGAACTGCTGCCCTACGCCGAGCGCATTCTCGCGCTGTCAGCAGAGGCACTCGCCGAAACGGGACGTGCGCTCACCGGGCATTGCGGGGTGGGGCTCCTCGAAGATCTCGCCGCTTCCCGCCTTCCTCAGGCACTCGCCGACCTCGCCCGGCTGCACCCCGGCGCGACACTGGAGGTGCTCAGCCTCTCCAACACGGCGATGCGGGAGGCCTACGACACGGGCCGTGTCCAGCTCGTGCTCGACGAGGCCGCGGTTCTTCCCTGGCCGCCGCGCTGGACGGTGCGTCTGCCGCTGGTCTGGGCGGTCGGGCAAGGTGTCGCCACCGACGCCGATCCGCTGCCGGTGGTGCTGTTCTCGAACGCGTGTGCCTGGCGAACGTCGGTGCTGGAAACGATGGAAGGCGCAGGGCGCCGCTGGCGGGTGGCGTTCGAGAGCAACAGTCTCGCCGGAGTACTCGCGGCGCTACGGGCCGGGCTCGGAGTCGCGGCGCTCCTGCCCGCCAACCTCGAGCCGGCCATGGCCTGCCACGACGCGGCGGCGTTGCCTGCTCTGCCGGACGTCGAACTCGGCCTTGCCCGCCACGCCGGCACCGAAGGTGATGCGCTCATCGACGCTGTGGAGACCGCCCTGCGGCGGATGCTCTGAGCCGCACGCCTGACCCGGCCTGTCCCGCTGGCCGCCGGATCAGGGACCGCATCGAGGTGGTTCCGTCACCGCTGGACGTCCGACACGCCGCACCCGGAGGGCGACTCGCCTTCCGCCCGGTCGGGGACGACGAGGAAGTCGTCGTACTCGCAAGGCCCGAACGGCTTCGTGATCTTCTGGGCCCGGCCTTTGACGTGTCCAGCGGGGTGCCGACGCTCGTGCGGAACACCGGGTCGCTCACGCCGCCCAGGGCCCCAGTACGGACAGCCGACGCGGCTACACGTCCGCCTTCCTACCAAGGAAGGGGGTAGATCGACGAAGGGAGCATCGCCGGTGCGTCGAGTCCGCTCACACCTACCGGCCGGTACGGGGCAGCGAGGTCGCGTGGCTGTACGGAGTGGCGAGCGACACGCTCTCGGCCGAGCGGCGCAGGTCGTTGCGGGAGTCCCAGCCGACCGACCGCGTGAGCAGGCGACGGCCGCTGGACAGCGATGACATCGCCCGGCTGGAGGCCCGCGCGGGCATGCCCAGCGGCGGCGACAGCGGCCCGGCCTGCGAGCAGGTCGGGCGCCCGGGTACGAGGATCGTCCCCCGGCCGGGCCACGCGGGTGAGGTCTTCCGTCCTGGGGAACGCAGTACGACCGAAGATCGCGGCTCCTCAGCCCCACAGCCAGTCGGTCAGGAGATCCGCGAAGGCACTCTCCTCCCGTGAGCCCCGCAGCGGACGGGTCTCCTTGTGGAACCGCAGGGTCACACCGGCGACGGGCAGAGGTGGCTGGTCGGGGACGACCATCGACGTCCCGGCGGGCAGGTCGAAACGCCGGGACCCCCAAGAGGCCCCCTCCTCCTGCCAGGCCAGCACGGCGCACAGCCCCGCGAACGAGGCGATCGGGCTCTGCTGGGCGTCGCGGAAGACCGCGCCGTCACTGCCGTCGTGTACGGCTCTCCACTGCTGCTCGCTGAGGGTGGGAGCGTTCGGCGGCTGCGTGAACTCCTGGTGGGACAGGATGGCCATGTCGTAGCCCCAGGAGTCCTCACCCGTGGGATGAACGCTCAGAATCCGCAGGTTACGCAGGTAGGCGGCCTTGACGGCTTCCTCGGTCGGCGTGCGGCGCGAGCACAAGAACGCTGCGGGCCGCCCTTCCCAAGCGGCGGTCGTTCCCACCTGGGCGGCAAGGTCCGCCACGCGCGCGACGTCGTCGACGGTGACCGACGCATCGAGCGACCCCGCGTCGATGAGCGCCACCACCTCCAGCTCGGCGTCGACGGCGCGGGCCACCAGCGTGGACCCGCCCGCCGGCGTCTGGAACTGCCAGATGTCGTCCTCTTCGGACATCGCTCGGGCAACGGCGTCGAGAAACCGCCGGTGATCGGCGGGCTCAGCTCGCGTCATGGCCGATGATCATACGGCCTGCGAACGCGGCGCCGACCAAGGCATGGGTGAGATGTCAGCGCGCCTCAGGGGCCGATCAGGGAGATGCCGGATGGGCGAGGCGCATGCGTTCCGGCACGCTGCTGATCATGATCGACCATGCGGTCCACCTTGAGGAAGTGACCAGGACATATGGGAAAGGCGCCACCGAAGTGGTCGCGCTCCGGCAGGTCAGCATCGGATTCCCGCGCGGCAGTTTCACCGCGGTGATGGGCCCGTCGGGGTCGGGCAAGAGCACGCTGCTGCAGTGCGCGTCGGGGTTGGACCGGCCGGATTCGGGGGCGGTTCGCATCGCCGGGCAGGACATCACCCGCTTCGGGGAGAACGAACTGGCGGTGCTGCGCCGCGACCGGGTGGGCGTCGTCTTCCAGGCGTTCAACCTGGTGCCGTCGCTGACCGCCTGGCAGAACGTGGTCCTGCCCAGCCGGCTGGCCCGGCGGCGGCCCGACCCGTCACGCGTGCGCGAGCTGCTGCACCGGGTCGGGCTGGCCGGGCGGGAGGGGCATCGCCCGTCGCAGTTGTCCGGTGGCCAGCAGCAGCGGGTGGCGATCGCGCGTGCCCTGCTCGGCAGGCCGGAAGTGCTGTTCGCCGACGAGCCGACGGGGGCGCTGGACCGACGTACCGGGCACGAGGTGCTGGCACTGCTGCGGGAGGCGGTCGACGCGTTCGGCCAGACGGTGGTCATGGTCACGCACGATCCGGAGGCGGCGGCCCGGGCGGACAGCGTGCTGTTCCTGACCGACGGGCGGATCGTCGAAGTTCTGGACAGGCCCTCGGCCGACCAGATCGGCCTGCGGCTGGGCGGCCGCCGGTGACACTCGTCCTGGCCTGGAACAACGTACGGACCAATCGGATGGGCTTCGCCGCCTCGTTCGCGGCGGTGGTCCTGGCCGTGATGCTGATCGGCGGGAGCGGCCTGGTGGTCGTCGGCGCGGGCGCACATGACGAGTCGAACGGCGTCATGGGGTTGCTGGTGCTGTCGGCCGTGGTGTCGGGATTCGTGTCGATCTTCGTGGTCGCGGGCACGCTGAGCCTGCACGTGCTGCGGCAGCGCAGGACCTGGGCGTTGCTGCGGTCGGTCGGCATGAGGCCGCGGCAGGTGAGCCGGCTCATCACGGCGGAGGCGCTGGTGGTGGCCGTGCTGGCGGGCGTGGCGGGCTGCGTGCTGGCCGTCCCGTACGCCGTGCTGATGGCGGCGTTCATGCGTATGACCGGGTTGGCGCCGGGAGGCGTTCCGGTGGAGGTCACGACGGGGCCGTTCGTCGTGGCGCTGGTGGTCGGGCTGGCGGTGACGCTGCTGGCGGCCCGGGTCGCGGCGCGCAAGGCGGTGCGTGTGGGGCCGCTGGAGGTGCTGCGGGACAGCGCGGCGCAGCGGCGGCTGCTGCCCTGGTCCAGGGCGGTCGTCGGAGCGGCGGCGCTGGCCGGCGGCGGCGTGCTGCTGTGGCTCGTGCCACAGGTCGCGTCGAAGAACGCGCCGCCGACTGCGCTGGGGGCGACGATGACGCTCTGCGTGGGTGCGTCCGCGCTGGGCCCCGTCGCGGTGCGGGGGATGGGATGGCTGCTCGGAGCCCTGGCGGCCCGGCTCGATCCGGGTGCCGGGATGCTGGCCAGGTCCTCGCTGGTCGCTCAGCCGCGCCGGGCGATGGCGGCGGCGTCGCCGGTGATGTTGACCGTGGCGCTGGCGTGCACCTTCCTGTTCGCCGTGGCGACCACCGATGCGGTGGCGGGGGTGACCCGTACCGGGCCGTCGGCGTGGGCGGCCCCGGTGCTGGTGGGATCGGCGGTGGCTTACACGGTGATCTCGGTGCTCAACGCGACGGCCATGACGATGGCCGAGCGGACCGAAGAGATCCGGCTGCTGCGCACGGTGGGGACCAAGCCGCGGCAGCTCGCGAGAGCGGTGTGCTGGGAGACGTTGATCGTGACGTGCATCGGTACGCTGCTCGGAACGGGCATCGCCGCCGCTTCGCTCACCATGCTCGGCAAGGCCGCGACCGGCGAGCCGTGGTTCGCCTACTCTCTGCCGCAGTACGCCGGGCTGGTGCTGGTCTGCGCGGTGAGCGGCCTGGTCGGAGGACTGGCCGCCACGCGGCGAGTACGGCGCCGGGCCCTTCTGCCCGATTGAGGCAGGGAGGAAGCGGTTTTCACCGTACGGGCGTGCCCGCGGGGAACTCCTCGATGCCGAGCACCAGCAGCAGCTCCAGCCGCTCGCGGGACTCGGCGTCCGCCGGGGTGAGCACCAGCAATTCCTGACCCTGATCGGGGGTGACCAGGGTCTCGCAGTCCATCACCAGGCGGCCCACCCGCGGGTGCAGCAGGGTTTTGCGGTCGCCGCGCCGTACGGCCACCTCGTGCTCCGCCCATAGCCGGCGGAAGTCGGCGCTCGCGGCCTGCAGCCGGTCGACGAGCCCGGCGACCACGGGGTCGCCGGAGCGGGGGGGGGGCCGCCCCCCCCGCGGGGCCGCCCAAGGAGGCGCCCCCGTCGCAACAGCAAAAGAAAGAACAACAAACAACTAAACACCAAAATTTGT
>NZ_JBSFTC010000110.1:0-32650 GCF_053590415.1 Nonomuraea sp. NPDC003201 | reverse complement strand
CGCGGCGGCGCCGAGGTCGGCGGACATGGCGTCGACCAGCCCGAAGGCCGCCGCCGCGCCGAGCAGAGTGCCACAGATGCGCATGAGCACGAGCGCGTCGCCCCCGGCCAGCGCCTCCCCGTACTCCACCAGGCTCACCAGCGCGGTGGTGAAGGCGGCGACCACGACCAGAGGCCCCCAGTCGATGGCCCGGGCGAGGGGGCGCACCAGCAGGAGCGCCACCCGCCGGCGGTGCGGCGGCGGGGCAGGGACGGCCGTGCCGGCGGCGGAGGCCTGGGGGCGTGCGGGCAGTGTTACCGGCGGCGTGGTTACCGGCATGGCGTGGCTCCCATCGGCGCGTTGAACGTGCGGTCCAGCCCGAGCAGCGGCAGGGCCTGGTCGATCGTGGTGGTGGGCTTGACGAGCGTGTCCCAGTTGGCCTGAACCTTCTCGCGGGCCCCGGGGGAGGCCAGCAGCAGCTTGGCGTAACCGATCTCGGCCGGGCCCCAGTCCAGACCGGACAGGCGTCCCAGATTACGGTCGACATGGAGCTGCCGCCGGGCCTCGGGAGGGGAGACGTGGCCGATGAGCCACAGCGCCACCACCGTGCGGGCCTGACCGCGCACGTCACACAGTGCGGCGCGCCGGGAGGGGCTGAAGTGCTTGGCGGCCGAGTCGTACAGCCCGGTCGCCCAGAAGGCCACGTCCTCTGCCAGCATCGTGCGCTGGTCGGGATGCCCCCAGCTCATCGACGCACGGATCACGCCGGAATCGTCGGTGAAGCTCCAGTTCGGGCTCATCTGCCGCACCTGGGGCGCTCGGGCCCGCAGCGCGGCGGGCAGCGCCGCCACGACCGGCTGGACCGCCTGTTCCCACAGCGGGATCCACGGTTCGTAGCCCGGAAAGGCACAATAGGTCAGGCCCTGCCGCACCGTGCAGCGGTAGGCATGCGGGCCGAAGTAGCGCTCCCGCACGCGGGAGTCCACATGGCCGACGGTCAGCTCCACGTTGGTGGGGAACTCGGCCGGTGGCCGGGTTGACGCAGCGGTGGCCCCCGATGGCACCGCGGCAGCCAGCGCCGCCACCGCAGCCGCGGCGGGTAGCGGCCGTACCCGATGCCTGAGCAGCGCGATCCCGCCGAAGAACGCCGCGGCGGCGAGCACGTACACCAGGTGGGCCGCCGACGGGCGGTCGGGCCAGTCCGGCTGGTGGACCTGCATCACCGGCAGCAGCCAGCGGGCCCGCCCGTTCGTCGGGTTCATGTAGATGAGGAAAGCGAGCACGGCGACCACCAGTGGTCCGGCGATCAGCCACGGTGACCAGCGGCCGACGGCCACGCCCAGGGTTGCGGCGAGGAGCGCGGCGGCCACCGCCGTCAGCGGCTCCCACACGTCCAACCGGCCCCCGGCGGGGCCGCTCAACAGCCGGATCGCCAGGTAGCCGCCCATGGCCACGGCCGCCGCGAGACCCGCGACCAGCGGGGTGGCCAGCAGCAGGGCCCGCGTTCGGTGCTCGGCCCGCCCGGGCAGGCCCGCGAGGCTCTCGGGCATGCCGTGCCGCCCGTCGCGTGAGGCGGCCAGACTCGCCACGACCAGGACCGCCGCGGCCAGGCAGGTGGCCAGCCCGGTGGCGTTGACCGGGTCCATCGTGAGGTCGGGCTGCTGGTCCCAGCTGAGGGAGGTCTGCAGGGCGAGCACCAGGACGGTCGCGCCCCACACGAGCGGATGCCGCACCAGCCTGCGCGCCTCGAACAGGAACAGCCGCCGCGTCACGCCGCCTCCCCGAGCAGCAGGAGGTAGCCGTCCTCGACGCCGGGCGCCGCCGCGTCCGCGGCGGGCGGGGGCGTGCCGAGTGTGCGGTAGCGGCCGTCGGCCGTCCGCCAGAACAGCTGCGTGGTGGCGGGCGGCGCGTCCGACAGCCACACCCGGCCGTCCGCCACGGCCGCGAGCCGGCCGGGCGTGCCGTCGAAGAGCGCCCGGCCGTCCCGCATGACCACCACCCGTTCGCACAGCGCGGCGACGTCCTCGATCTGGTGCGTGGACAGCACGACGGTACGGCTCTCGCCGAGCCGGGAGACCAGCGCGCGGAACATCATCCGCTGCTCCGGGTCCAGGCCCACGGTCGGCTCGTCGAGAATGAGCAGGTCCGGCTCGCCCAGCAGGGCCTGGGCCAGGGCGAGCCGCTGGCGCATGCCGCCCGACAGTTTGCGCACCTTGGTCTTGGCCTGGTCGGTGAGGTTCACCTCGGCCAGTACCCGGCGCACCTCGGCGTGCCGCTGCCCGCGGTCGGTCAGCTCCTTGAGGATCGCCACGTAATCCACGAGGTCAAAGGCGGTGAAGTGCGGGTAGGAGCCGGGGTTTTGCGGCAGGTAGCCGAGCCTGCGCCGCAGCGCGGTGCGCTGCCCGCGGTCGGCCGGGTTCAGGCCGAAGGCGTCCACGGTGCCGCGGTCGGGGGCGAGGGTGGTGGCCAGGCAGCGCAGCAGGGTGGTCTTGCCGGCGCCGTTCGGGCCGAGCAGGCCGGTCACGCCGGTGCCGAGCGTCAGGTCGAGGCCGTCGAGCGCCCTTTTGGCGGCGTAGGTCTTGGTCAATTGCCTGATCTGGATCATCTGGTGCTCACTCGGTAGAGGCGGTAGGTCAGCAGGAGGGCGGCCACGCCGTACCCGATCTGCGGGGCGGGACCGAAGGCGGCGAGCCAGTCGCCGATGAGGCGGCCCGTGCCGACGATGGCCAGCCACAGCCCGCCCACGGCGAGGGCGGCGATCGGCACGGGCAGCCGGCTCGACAGGGCCAGGCAGGCCGCGGCGGCGGCGAGCGCGGGCAGCAGCCAGGCGGCGGCCAGCCCGGGCGGCGCCGGCAGCAGCGGCGAGGCGAGCCCTGCCAGCACGACCGACACCGCCAGCACCGCCGTGGCCCGGGCCAGCAGCAGCCGCGATCCCGACATCGGGGTGGCGGCCACCGACTCGTGGGCGGGATCGACGCGCGGCCCGTAGGCGAGCGCGATGCCCGCCAGCGGCAGCACCGGCGCGGCGATCAGGAAAGCGGGCAGCAGTTCGGCCTGCTCGCGCGCGGCCAGCACCGCGAACGCCACGACCGCCACCACCGCGGCCAGCCAGGCCCGGCTCAGCGTCGGCGTCGCCGTCAGCAGCCTGGCCAGGTGGTCAGGCACCCCGCCGTGGCGCAGGAACCGCTCCGACAGGCTCAGGCGCGGCGTGATCAGCTCGGCCTCCAGCCGCGCCCAGGACGCCTCCAGCCAGTCCTTCTCATACGGCACCGCCGCCCGGCAGCCGGCGCAACGGCCGAGATGCGCATCCACGGACATGGCCTGCGCCGGTTCGAGCGCGCCTTCGAGGTAGCGCTCACGCAGATCGTCAGGGATGTGCCAGCTACTCATGACAGCTCCTCGCGCAACCGGGCCCTGGCCCGCATCGCGCGGGTCTTGACCGTGCCTTCCGGGATGCCCAGGAGACCGGCGGCCTCCTTGGTGGTGAGGCCGTCAAGGACGGTCGCCTCGATGACGGCGCGCAGTTCGGGGGAGAGCCTGGTCAGGGCGGTGCCGAGATCGCCATGCTCCACGTTCAGCAGCACCACGTCCTCGGCCGAGGCGATCGGCGAGCTTTCGCCTGGTTCGATGCCGGAGCCGATCCAGCGCGCGCCGCGGCCGCGCAGGGCGGAGATCAGGCGGCGGATGGCGATCGTCCACAACCAGCCGGCCGGGTTGTCGCCGCGGAAGCCGCCCGCCGAGCGCCACACGGCCAGAAAGGTCTCCTGCAGCGCGTCGTCGACGGCGTCCGCGTCGGCGCAGCGGCGGGCCAGCCGGGCGCGCAGCCAGGGGGCGTGGCGCTGGTGAAGGATGCGCAGGGCGACGGTGCTCCGGGCGGCGACGGCGGCGATGAGGTCGGCGTCATCGCTTTGCGCGGTGACGTCCGGGGCCGCGCGCCGCCGGAAGGGAAACGGTCTCACGGTGTATCTATCGCACGACCCGTATGCGCCGGTTCTCCCAGATCGGCCTTTTCGCGATTCGGCCGTGCACCCGCACCACGCCGATCGCGACCACCGGCGTGCGCTGGGAGTCCGGGCCTCTCAGGTGTGAGGAAACAGGTCCCGGCGCAAGCCCTCCTGACCTTTGACTTCGCCCCGCCCGGACCCTTACGTTCCAATAGTTGACCGGTCGGCTAGTCATGAGAGGGCTGGTCGCGGCATCCCACCCCATCCCGGAGAAGGTCATCATGAGCACCCAGAAGGTCGCAGTCATCACCGGCGGCTCGCAAGGCATCGGCGCCCACCTCCTCGACGCCTACCGCAAGCTCGGCTACGCCGTCGTCGCCACCTCCCGCACCATCACCCCCTCCGACGACGCGGACGTCCTGACCGTCCGGGGCGACATCGCCGACCCCGCCACCGCCGAACGCGTCATCACCGCCGGCGTGGAGCGGTTCGGCCGCATCGACACCCTGGTCAACAACGCCGGAATCTTCGTCGCCAAGCCCTTCGCCGACTACACCCAGGGCGACTACGCCGCCGTGATCGGCGTGAACCTCGCCGGCTTCTTCCGCATCACCCAGCTGGCCGTCGAGCGGATGCTCACCCAGGGCGGCGGCCACATCGTCAGCATCACCACGAGCCTGGTCGACAACGCCGACGCCCGGGTCCCCTCCGTCCTGGCCTCGCTCACCAAGGGCGGACTGCAGTCCGCCACCAAGTCCCTCGCCATCGAGTACGCCACCCGCGGCATCCGCGTCAACGCCGTCTCGCCCGGCACCATCAAGACGCCCATGCACCCCGAGGCCACCCATGAGATCCTCGCCGGCCTGCACCCGGTCGGCCGGATGGGGGAGCCGGGCGACATCGTGGACGCGGTGACCTACCTGGAGAACGCCCCGTTCGTCACCGGCGAGATCCTCCACGTCGACGGCGGCATGAGCGCCGGCCACTGAGGGAGAACAGCGATATGACAGACACCGAAACGATCCTGCGCGGCGTCCTCGACCGGTGGAAGGCAGGTGTCGACGGCCACCAGCCGGATCGGGTCGCGTCGGTGTTCACCGAGGACGCGATCTTCCAGGGGCTTCGCCCCTACAGCGTGGGACGGCAGGGAGTCGCCGACTACTACGCATCCCAGCCTGCCGGCCTGTCGGCCGCGTACCACGTCCTGGAAAGCCGGCGCCTGTGCGAAGACATCGTGCTCGGCTACCTGAGCGTCGACTTCTCCTTCACCGACCGGCCCACGGTCAGCGTCACCATCCTCGTCCTGCTGAAGCGCTCGCAGGACGACTGGCTCATCAGCCACTACCAGGTCTCCCGCCTCGGCTGAGACCGGCCTCACGGGTCCGGGCGTGGGACGCGCCCGCCCACAGACGAAATGGCGGCCCCCGCGACGAAGCCACGTCCGTCTCCGTCATCCGCCAGGCCCTCGACCTGGGCGTGACCTTGATCGACACCGCTGACGTCTACGGCCCCCACACCAACGAGGAACTCCTCGGCCGGGCCCTGACCGGCCACCATCTGTCCGCGGCCGACCTCGACGACCTCGCCGCCGTCCCGGCCCCCGTCGGCACCCGGTACTGACCGCCCCGGGCCCGGGCTCGCCGTTCGAGCCACTGCCCCGGTCAAGAGGTCTCCGGACCGTACGAGCGCTGCCCGGGCCCGTCAGCCGCGGGGCGCGTACATGATCACCAGGACGCCCACCAGGCACACCAGCGCCCCCACGAGATCCCACCGATCCGGCCGGAACCCGTCGGCCACCACCCCCCACAGCAGCGACCCCGCCACGAACACCCCACCGTACGCGGCCAGAATCCGCCCGAAATGCGCATCCGGCTGCAACGTGGCCACGAACCCGTACAGGCCCAGCGCGATCACCCCCGCGCCCGCCCACACCAGCCCACGCTGCTCCCGCACCCCCTGCCACACCAGCCACGCCCCGCCGATCTCGAACAGGGCGGCCACCACGAACAACACCATCGAACGCACCACACTCATGCCCGCCATTGCACCAGCCCCCACCCCCGCCACGCACACGCGGGCTCACCCGGGCATGATCGAACGCATGACAGCCGACGGCAACACCCGCTTCGACGAGGGCGCCACGGCGGTACGCCGCCACGTCTGGAACGGCAAGGTGTGGACGGCCGCGCCGTACCGGGTCCTCCAGGACACCGACGAGTACTTCGTCGTGGCCGGCTGGCCAGGGCTGAAAAGCCTCGCCTCCACCACCTGGATCACCTCCATCCTCAACGGCGGCAGCCGCCGCGAGCAGACCATCGACGAGCTGGCCTCGGGCCGGTGGGAGCTCGGCTGGTGGACCTGGCGGGGCACCGTCGTGCGCAGCTGGTACGGCATCGACAAACACTTCACCGTCCGCCAGTTCTTCGACGCCGGCCACCGGCCGCTGACCTGGTACATCGACTTCGACCTGCCCAAACAGCGCACCCGCCTGGGCATCGACACCTTCGACCTGCTGCTCGACCTGATCGTCGAACCCGACCTGTCCCGGCACCGGTGGAAGGACGAGGACGAATATCGGCACGGCAGACGGCTCGGGCTCATCGACGACCGGGTGCACCGGCACGTCACCGCGGCCCGCGAGGAGGTCGTCGGACTCGTCGAGACCCGGCAGGGCCCGTTCGCCTGCGACTGGTCGCCCCCGGCCCACGAGCTGTGGCGGACGCCGACGCTCCCCGGCGACGCCCTCGAGACCCTCTGAGAGCCTGGGGGCTCCATCCTGCGCGTCCATAATGGGTCATTTGCCGACATAGGGGATGGTCCTGACTTCGGCTCGGCATCCACCCCCGTGGCAGGGGAAGGCCAGAGAAGGGATGGCAGCCTTCGTCCCAGATGCCCAGGAGGGGGACGACCATGTCACCGGGCAAGAGGAAGCCGGATCTGCCGAGCCTGATGTTCGCCGAGCAGCCGGACGGGAGCTTCGTGACGTCCCTGCGCGGGCTCGCGGTGCTGCGGGAGCCGCTGCTGAACAAGGGCACGGCCTTCTCCCCGCAGGAGCGGGCCGAGCTGGGACTGCAGGGCCTGCTCCCACCGGCGGTCGAGACCCTGGAGGAGCAGGTACGCCGCACGTACCTGCAGTACAGGCGGCAGCAGACGAACCTGCTCAAGAACGTCTACCTGGAAGCGCTGCGCGACCGCAACGAAGTGCTCTACTACCGGCTGCTGAGCGACCACCTGCGCGAGATGCTGCCCATCGTCTACGACCCCACGGTGGCCGAGGCGATCCGCACCTACAGCCACGAGTACCGCCGCCCGCGAGGGGTGTACCTGTCGATCGACGACGTGGACGGGATCGAGCGGGCGTTCCAGAGCCTCCAGCTGGGCCCGGACGACGTCGATCTCATCGTGGCCTCCGACGCCGAGGAGATCCTGGGCATCGGCGACTGGGGAGTGGGCGGCGGGGCCGGCATCGCGGCCGGCAAACTGGCCGTCTACACCGCCGCCGCGGGCATCGACCCCGCCCGCGTCATCCCCGTCGCCCTCGACGTCGGCACCGACAACGAGGCACTCCTGAACGACCCCACCTACATCGGCAACCGGCACTCGCGCGTGCGGGGGCAGCGCTACGACGCCTTCATCGACGCCTACGTCACCACGGCCACCCGGATGTTCCCCGGCGCCATGCTGCACTGGGAGGACTTCGGCCCCTCCAACGCCCGGCGGATCCTGGAGAGGTACACCGAGCGCATCTGCACCTTCAACGACGACATGCAGGGCACCGGCGCCATCGTGCTGGCCGCCATGCTCGGCGCCGTCCGCGTATCCGCGACGCCGATGCGCGACCAGCGGATCGTGATCTTCGGCGCCGGAACCGCCGGCATCGGCAACGCCGACCAGCTGCGCGACGCGATGATCCGCGACGGCCTGGACCACGACACCGCCACCCGGCGGATCTGGCCCATCGACAAGCAGGGCCTGCTCGTCGACGACATGGCCGGCCTGCGCGACTACCAGCAGCCCTACGCCCGCCCCCGCGACGAGGTCGCCGGCTGGTCCCGGGACGAGCACGGCATCTCGCTGGCCGAGGTCGTCCGGCGGGTCAAGCCGACCATGCTGCTGGGCACCTCCACCGTCCACGGCGCGTTCACCGAGGAGATCGTGCGCTCGATGGCCGCGCAGGTCGAGCGGCCGATCATCTTCCCGATCTCCAACCCGACCGAACGCATCGAGGCGATGCCCGCCGACCTGATCCGCTGGACCGGCGGCCGCGCCCTGATCGCCACCGGCATCCCGGTCGAGCCGATCACCCACAAGACCGTCACCTACGTCATCGCCCAGGCCAACAACGCCCTGCTGTATCCAGGGCTGGGGCTGGGCGTGGTGGTCTCGCGAGCCCGCCGGGTCAGCTCCGGCATGCTGCAGGCGGCCGCCGAAGCCGTCGCCGGCATGGTCGACGTCTCGGCCAAGGGCGCCTCGCTGCTGCCCCAGGTGGACAATCTGCGCGAGGTCTCGGCCACGGTGGCCGTGGCCGTCGCCAACCGGGCGGCCGAGGAGCACCTGGCCCGCACCACGCTGCGCGACACGGTGCAGCAGGTCCATGACGCGATGTGGCAGCCGGCCTACCGCGCCGTCCACGGGAACGGCCGATGAGCACGCCACGCGTCCGGGACGTGCCCATCGGGCTGCACGAGACCGGCACCCGCACGGAAAGCGACTCACTCGGCGAGATCGAGGTCCCGGCCGGGCACTACTGGGGCGCCCAGACCCAACGGTCGCTGATCCACTTCGACATCGGCGACGACCGCATGCCCAAAGCCGTCTACCACGCCTACGGCTACATCAAGAAGGCCGCCGCGATCGTCAACGCCCGCGCGGGCCGCCTGCCCCAGTGGCAGGCCGACCTGATCAGCCGCGTCGCCGACGAGGTCATCCGCGGCGACCTGGACGGCGAGTTCCCGCTGTACGTGTGGCAGACCGGCTCGGGCACCCAGTCCAACATGAACGTCAACGAGGTGATCTCCAACCGGGCGATCCAGCTCGTCGGCGGGCGGCTGGGCAGCAAGGACCCGATCCACCCGAACGATCACGTGAACATGGGCCAATCGTCCAACGACACCTTCATCACCGCCATGCACATCGCCGCCGCCGAGGCCGTCGACGACCACGTGCGGCCCGCCGCCGCCAGGCTGCGCGACAGCGCCGAGACCAAAAGCCGGGAATGGGCGCACGTGGTCAAGATCGGGCGCACCCATCTGGAAGACGCCACCCCGCTGACCGTCGGCCAGGAATGGTCCGGCTACGCCGCCCAGCTCGGCGACGCCATCGACCACCTCCAACGCACCCGTACCGGCCTGTACCGGCTGGCCGTCGGCGGCACCGCGGTCGGCACCGGCCTGAACGCCCCGCCGGAGTTCGGCCAACAGGTGGCCGCGCAGATCGCCGAACTCACCGGGCGGCCCTTCGTCAGCGCGCCCAACAAGTTCGCCGCCCAGGCCTCCTGCGACGACCTGGTACGCGCCTCGGCGGCGCTGCGCACCCTGACCGTGCCGCTGTTCAAGTTCGCCAACGACCTGCGCTGGCTGGGCTCCGGACCCCGTACCGGCCTGCGCGAGCTGATCCTGCCGGCCAACGAGCCGGGCTCGTCGATCATGCCGGGCAAGGTCAACCCGACCCAGGCCGAAGCCATGCTGATGGTCGCCATCCAGGTGGCGGGCAACGACACCGCCGTCTCCATGGCCGGCGGCGAGGGCAACTTCGAGCTGAACGCCTTCCGCCCCGTCATCATCAGGAACGTGCTGCACTCGGCGCGCATCCTGGCCGACATGATGGACCACTTCCGCACCTACCTGGTCGAAGGGGCCCGGCTGAACACCGAGACGCTGCACCACAACATCGAACACTCGATCATGATGGTGACCGCGCTCAGCCCCGTCGTCGGCTACGACCGGGCCGCCCACATCGCCCACCACGCCCTCGACAAGGGCCTGCCGCTCAAGGAAGCGGCGCTCCAATGCGGCATCTCCGCGGACCTCTACGACAAGATCGTCGATCCCGAACGCCTCACCCGGCCCGGCGTACCCAGCCCTGACGGCGGCACCCGGCGCTGAAGGACGACACCTCTGACCGGGTGCCCGGCTCGCCGTCACCGGGGTGGTGGGTCCACGCGCTCGAGCCGGGTCCAGCCCGTCCAGCCGCGCTCCTTCAGCAGCTCGATCAGCCGGCGGGCCGGCGGCGCCGAGTCGAACGCCAGATCGTCCATCAACTGGACGAACGGCGGCTCGACACCCACCACGTCCACATAGTCCTCACCCTGCTCCTCGGCCATCCGGGTGATGTAGGCGGCCAGCTCGTCGGCCAGCTCGGCCAGCCTCGGGTCCCCGGCGCTCCAGTCCAGAGCCCGGCCCAGGGTGAGGTAGAAGTCGGCGAGCTGCGGGTCGGCGAGCTGCTCCCGCTTGCGCGCCACCCACTCCGCCACCCGCTCGGGGGAGTGCGCCGCCAGCGGGATCCAGCCGTCACGCTCGACCTCCACGATCCGCTCGTCCACCCCGAGCGCCCGCAGCCGGTCGAGAAACTCCACCACCTCCGGCGGCAGCACCAGCTGGTCCCCGGCGGCGAGCCGGGCGATCCGCTCCCGCAGCCGCTGCCGTTCCCGGATCTCCGCCCGCAGCCGCCGGTCGATGTCCGCGACCGCCGCGGCGAACTCCTGCTCATCGGCCCGCAGCAGCTCCCGCACCCGCGCCAGCGGCACCCCGGCCCCGGCGAGCGTCCGGATCTTGATCAGCTCGACCACGGCGCTCGCGTCGTACCGGCGATAGCCGGAATGGTCCCGCTCCGGCTCCGGCAGCAACCCCTTGGCGTGATAGTGCCGCACCGCACGCACCGTCACCCCGGCATACGACGCCAGCTCGCCGATGGTCAGCATCATCCCAGTCTCCCAGCGCCCAGTCTCCCAGCGCCCAGTCTCCTAGCGGGCGGTCTCCTAGCGGGCTGCGCGGGTCCGGTAGAGGCGCCGCGACCACGCATACCCGGCCGACCCGATCACCGCGCACCAGCCCACGGCCCACAGCACGTCCGGCCCCGCCGGCGACCCGGCCAGCAGCCCGCGGAAGGCGTCCATGATCGGCGTGAACGGCTGATGCTCGGCGAACCACCGCAACCCCGACGGCATCGACGCGACCGGCACGAACCCGCTGCCCACGAACGGCAGCAACACGAAGATCATCGGCAGGTTGCTCGCGGTCTCCGGGTCCGGGCTGGCCAGCCCCAGCGCCACGGCGAACCACGTCATCGCCAACGACACCAGCGCCAGCAGAGCGGCCAGGCCCGACCACTGCAGCACCGACGCGCCGCTGTCCAGACCGATCAGGAACGCCACCCCCACGACCACCACGAGCGCGAACGCCGTCTGGATCATCGCACCCAGCACATGACCGGTGAGCACCGAGACCTTGGCGATGGCCATCGTCCGGAACCGGTCGATGATCCCGTTCGTCATGTCGGTGGCCACCAGGACCGCCGTCCCGATGGACACGCTCGCCACCGTCATCATCAAGATCCCGGGCGTGATGAACGTCAGATAGTCGCCGCGACCCCCCGCCGCCGCCCCCGGCAGTCCGGCGCCCATGGTGCCGCCGAACACGTAGACGAACAGCAGCAGGAACAGCAGCGGCTGACCGACCAGCATCAGCGTCATCGACGGATAGCGGGCCATCCGCTTCAGGTTGCGCCGCAGCATGGTCGCCGAGTCACGGACGGCATAGGTGACGCCGCTCATGCCGGCACCTCCTCGGCGGCGGGCCGGCCGGTGAGGGCCAGGAACACGTCATCCAGATCCGGGGTCCGCACGGCCAACCCGGTGACCGCGCCGTCGTCACCGATCCCGTCCAGCAGCCGCCGCAACGCCGCGAGACTGCCATCATGCGGCACGGTCACGGTGAGCGCCCCGGCATCCGGGACCGCTCCGGGCAACCGGCGCGCCAGCTCCGCCACCCGCTCACCGTCGGCGACCTGCAACTCGACGTGACCACCGGGGACCAGCCGCTTCAACTCGGCCGCACTGCCCTCGGCGACCAGCCGGCCCCCGTCCAGCACCCCGATCCGATCGGCCAGCTGATCGGCCTCCTCCAGGTACTGGGTGGTGAGGAAGACGGTGACCCCGCCGGCCACCAGCTCCCGCACGATGCCCCACAGGTCACGGCGGCTACGCGGGTCCAGACCGGTGGTCGGCTCGTCCAGAAAGATCAGCCGCGGCCCCGCCACCAGAGTCATCGCCAGGTCCAGCCGCCGCCTCATGCCGCCCGAGTACGTCACCGCGCGCCGGTCGGCGGCACCCACCAGATCGAACCGCTCCAGCAACCGCCCCACCACACTCTCGGCCCGCCGCCGCTCCAGATGGCCCAGGTCGGCCATCAGCCGCAGATTCTCCCGCCCGGTCAGCAACTCGTCCACGGCCGAGAACTGCCCCGTCACCCCGATCGACGCACGCACCCGCTCCGCCTCGCGCCGCACGTCGAACCCGGCCACCCGGGCCTGCCCGGCATCAGCGGGCAGCAACGTGGACAGGATCCGCACCGTGGTGGTCTTACCGGCCCCGTTGGGGCCGAGCAGGGCATAGACGGTGCCCGCGGGAACGCTCAGGTCGACTCCGGCGATCACCTCGAGATCGCCGTACGCCTTGCGCAGCCCGGCCACCTCGATCGCACTGGTTTCCTTGGTCATGCCGACCATGGTGAGAGATTGACCCTGCGTCAGGGTCAAACCGCCGCCGCAGGCATGCGGGCACGGCAGGGGAGAGCCCCACCATCGTCCCGGCCGGACGGCAGGTCAGGTGGCGGCAGGAGCGGAGCGCGTGGCCAGGTGATCGAGCGAAATGCCGAGCACATCAGCCAGAGCGGCGATCGTGAAGAACGCAGGCGTGGCGATCCGGCCGGTCTCGATCTTGCGAAGGGTCTCGGCCGACATCCCCGCCGCAGCGGCCACCTCGACGATGCTGCGCTCGCCACGGGCCCGGCGCAGCACCAAGCCCAGCTGCTCGCCACGCAGCCGCTCCTCGAGAGTCAGCGGAGGTCGTACCATGACACCCACTCTATACCCAGGGATACAAATACCGGGATAGTTATCCACCCCGCGGAGCCGGGGGAGCAGCCCCCGACCTCAGCGGCCGCGCAACAACGGATGAGCACGCATCGCCACCTCCAGCTCACCCGGCAGCTCATCCCGATACCGCCCCAACGTCGCCAGATCACTGTGCCCCAGCACCCGCCGCACCGCATCCATGTCCACCGCATCGGCCAGCAAATGCGTCGCCGTCGTATGCCGCAACCCATGCGGCGTCACCGAACGCCGCTGATCAGGATCCACCCGCTGCTGCACCCGATCGATCACCGCCTGCACATCACCCCGCGCCAGCCGCCGCCCCCGCCACGACAACAGCAACGCCTTCTCCTCCGCCGCCGGCCGCCCCCGCGCCAGATACTCCTGCAACACCGCCGCCACATCATCCGGCAACGGCACATCCCGCGTCCGCCCGCCCTTGCCGAAGATCCGCCAATACCGCACCCCGTCGTTGGTGAAGAAATCCTCCACATTCGCCCGCACCAACTCCGACACCCGCGGCCCCATCGTCGCCAGCAACAGCACGATCACCGCATCACGCAACTCCGTACGCTGATCACGCCGCTTGCCCTCCGGCGGGGGAACATCCCCCAACGTCCGCGCCGCCCCGATCAACCCCTGCGCCTGCTCCCGCGTCAACGCCCGCCGCTGCGGCCGCAACCCCCCACGCTCCTTCGACGTCACCGTCGAAGCCGTCATCGGATTGATCTGCACCCAGCCCGCCAGCGTCGCATGCTTGAACAACGCCGAGATCGACCGCCGAAACCGCGCCTGAGACGACGGCGACTGCCCCCCACTCGGCGTACGCAGCCGCCCATCCGGCCGGCGGGCGAACGCCAGCAGCAGCGCATCCACATCCGCGCCCGTCAGATCGTCCAGCACCGCATCCGCGCCGGCCAGCTCCACCAGCGTCGCCACATCCCGCGCATACACCTCGGCCGTCGACGACGACAACGCCCCCGTCACCGTCCGCGCCCGAACCAGCTCCACATAGCGGTCACCCGCCTCCGCCACCGTCAACCGGTCGAGCTCCGCAGGCCGCACCGGCCACCCCTTCCCTCGCGCACGACGAACCAAGCACGACGGTAGCGGCCGGCACCGACAGAAACACCGCCCCCGGGCGGGCGCCTCCACACACGCAGAGGCGCCCGCCCCGGGACCGGCGCCCTAGATGTCGCGGAAGGTCTCGATCCGCGCCCCCAGAGCGTTCAGCCGCTCCGCCAGATCCTCATACCCGCGGTTGATCACGTACACGTTCCGCAACACCGACGTGCCCTCCGCCGCCATCATCGCCAGCAGCACCACCACCGCAGGCCGCAACGCCGGCGGGCACATCATCTCCGCGCTGCGCCACCGCGTCGGACCCTCCACCAGCACCCGATGCGGATCCAGCAGCTTCACCGACGCCCCCAGCCGCGTCAGCTCCGTCAGATAGATCGCCCGATTGTCGTAGACCCAGTCATGGATCAACGTCGAGCCCTGCGCCGAAGCCGCGATCGCCGCGAAGAACGGCACATTGTCGATGTTCAGCCCCGGGAACGGCATCGGATGGATCTTGTCGATGGGGGAGACCAGCTTCGACGGCCGCACCGTCAGATCCACCAGCCGCGTACGACCGTTGGCCGCCGCATACTCCCGCCCCCGATCACAATCGAGGCCCATCTCCTCGAGCACCGCCAGCTCGATCTCCAGGAACTCCACCGGCACCCGGCAGATCGTCAGCTCCGACGACGTCACCACCGCCGCCGCCAGCAGGCTCATCGCCTCCACCGGATCCTCAGAGGGGGAGTAGTCGACATCCCGCTCGATCTCCGGCAGGCCGTGCACCGTCAACGTCGTCGTCCCCACCCCCTCCACGCGCACCCCGAGCTGCTCCAGGAAGAAGCACAGATCCTGCACCATGTAGTTGGAGGAGGCGTTACGGATCACCGTCACCCCGTCGTGCCGCGCCGCCGCCAGCAGCGCGTTCTCCGTCACCGTGTCACCCCGCTCGGTCAACACGATCGGCCGCGACGGCGCCGCCCCCCGATCCACCCGCGCGTGATAGAAGCCGCCCGTCGCCGTGATGTCCAGCCCGAAATGCTTCAGCGCCGACATGTGCGGCTGCACCGTACGCGTCCCCAGATCACAGCCCCCCGCATAGGGGATCTGGAACTGCTCCGTACGGTGCATCAGCGGCCCCAGGAACATGATCACGCTCCTGGTACGGCGCGCCGCCTCCGTGTCCATCGCCTCCAGCTCCAGCCGGGCCGGAGGAACGATCTCCAGATCGCTGCCCTCGTTGATCCACCGGGCCCGCACCCCGATCGAGGCCAGCACCTCCAGGATCCGGTAGACCTCCTCGATCCGCGCCACCTTGCGCAGGATCGTCCGCCCCGAATTCAGCAACGACGCGCACAACAACGCCACGCACGCGTTCTTCGACGTCTTGACATCGATGCTGCCCGACAGCCGGCGACCGCCCACCACCCGCAGATGCATCGGCCCCGCATACCCCAGCGAGACGATCTCACTGTCGAGCGCCTCACCGATCCGGGCGATCATCTCAAGACTGATGTTCTGGTTGCCGCGCTCGATCCGGTTGACCGCGCTCTGCGACGTCGCCAGAGCATCCGCCAGCTGCAGCTGGGTCCAACCACGATGCTGACGCGCATCCCGGATCAACCGGCCGATCCGTACAAGGTAATCATCTGACACAACACGAGACCATATCTCACATATGAGATGCCCCAGCCTCGGCAGGCGCCGACGCGCCGGACAACCCACCAAGACGCACCAAATGCTCCGGAGTCGCCTGCGCCCGCACCTTATGCACGAACCCCCGCCGCGCCGCCCGGAACTCATGCCGATCGTCGAACATGTCCCGGCTCATCTCCGCCAGCTCCTCGGCCCGGTACGCGTCCAACGGCCTACGCCGCTCATCCACTTCCCGAACCTGCCGCCGACCCGCAAGCAGCCGATCATAACCCGGATCCACCGCCAACCGCTCCGCGTACTCCAGCACCCGCCGCTCGAAGTCCAACCGCGAACCCCCCAGCATCCGATCCGCCAACCCCAGCTCCACCGCCTCGGCAGCACCCACCGGCAACGCCTGCCGCGTCAACCGCCGCGCCGTCTCCGCCCCCACCCGCCGCGGCAGCACATACGTCCAGAACTCACTCCCGAACAACCCCATCGTCCGATAATGCGGATTCAACACCACCGAATCCCGGATGATCACCCGATCCGCCCCCAGACCCATCATCACCCCACCGGCACCCGCATTCCCCCCGATCGACGTCACCACCAGCTGACTCGTACACCCCACGATCTCCCGGCACACCCCGTTGATCGCATTGATGTTCATCCACGCCTCCAGCTCCGGCTGGCGCGCCGCCTCGATCACATTCAGATGAATACCGTTGGAGAACGTCTCCCCACCCCGCACCACCAGCACCTTCGTGTCCTGCGCCACCGCATACCGCAACGCCGACGCCAACCTCCGGCACTGATCCGACGACATCGCCCCGTTGTAGAAGTCGAAACTCACCACCCCCACACCATCACTACGGTCGTACGTGATCTCGCTGTACCCCGAACGCTCCGGCGCCGAAGCCACCCGATCACCCAACGCCAACGCCGACGGAAGCTTGATCGACCCCTCCTGCTCCAACCGCACATGCCCCACCCACACCGAACCATCACCGGTGTTCACCAGCACCGCGCCCTCACGCCGCGCCACCACCTCACCCGGCCGCCCAGCCAGCTCCGGACCCCGATACACGTCGAACACCCGCACCGGCACCTCACACAACACCGACCGCCCACCAGGCGCACCATCAGCCGCCCGCACCCGCCGAACGATCTCCTCCGTCGACTCCTCCCACGAAAACTCCCGATCGGAGTGCCGCATCGCCCGCCGCAACCGCCCCCGCACCTCCGGCGACCGGTAATCCAACGGCGCCGGCACGAACGACGGATCCGCAGCCTTGGCCGCCACCTCCGCCACCAACTCCACTGCCGCATCCGCCACCGGCCCGTTGTACAACGCCGACTTACGCGGCGCCTCCGACGGCATCGCGAACGTCCGGAAACCCCAGATCGGACCCGCGTCCATCTCCTCCACCGCCTGCAACGCCGTCACCCCCCACTCGGGCTCGGCCTCCAAAATCGCCCAGTCCAGCGACGACGGCCCCCGGTCCCCAGGAGGACCCGGGTGAATGATCACCGTACGATGCGTCTGCCACAGCCGCTCAGGCACCCGCTCCTTCAAGAACGGGCAGATCACCAGATCCGGCTTGGCCAGCTCGGCCGCCTCCACCATCGCCTGCTCCGACACGGCCAGCTCGACACCGACGTCATGACCGGCCCGGCGCAGCTCCAGCCAGCAACGCTGGGTCAGGCCGTTGAACGAGGAGCACAGCAGCAAGATACGCAACGGGGGACTTCTTTCCAGACAAGGGGAACGACACGGGTTCGGGGGCGAGGGACCGCTCAGCGGGAGGGGCGTTCCCTACGGCCCCATGCATTTGAGACAGCCCCATTTGGCCCATACATACCTTTGATGCTGACACGAATCGTCGACTGCTGGTGACAGTTCCGAACAAAAACCCACCCTGACCAGCCCTAATTGACCTACTTTGCCCGAAACATCCACCCGTGGTGGGGGCGCGACCGTGCGTGACACCCGAACCGAAACCCCCATCCCGGAGCTCCAACCCCGGGGGAGCGGCCCGCGCAAGGGGGCCTTCGCGGCCTCGCGTGCACCCACAGCAGTCTCGCGCGCCGCACGGCCTCGACCGCGGGCGGGGGCGCGGGCGGGCATGAGCCGGCGCGGGGATGGCCCGTCCGGGGCACTTACGTCCCTTTAAGCGCCGTTTGCTGCTTTATATCCCATACCAAACAGAATTCAGCTTCTGTTCGGTATGGGAGTAAATGTCGAGGTTGGAGGGCCGGGAGGGGGTCAGAGGCGGTTGACGAAGCGGGCGGCGGCCCGCTGGCTCATGCCGGTCTCACCGCGTACGAGGAACACGGCTTCCTGGATCTGGCCGAGCGACTTGAGCTCACGAGCTTGATCAACCATGTCCATGCTGACGCCGGGCCGGTTGCGCGGGTTCCTGGTGAGCCGGGCGGCCAGGATGATCAGCCAGATGACCAGGGCGGTGATCACGCCTGTGAGTGCGACGAGACCGGGGGTTGTGATCTCCAGGGCAGGCATGTTAGGGCGTCTGCCCGCGCTCGGACGGTTCATGCCGTTTGCTTGATAATGGACATTATGTCAAGTAACCGCTTTCGGGAGGGGTCCGTCGCTCCCCTCGGCGGGTGGGACCGGTGGGTCTGATGGGATTTTTTTCCCGGCCGCGCGGCGGGGTGCCGGGTGGTGTGGCGGGGGCCGGTTTCGGGGGTTGAACGGGGGTTTTGGAGTTCGGCGCGGTGGCGTGGCGGGCTCCCCTGGGTGCTTACGGAGAGTTTGACGTTCTGTCGAATCGCTGTCCTTGGCGCGAGATGTGGTTTTAAGCTGGAAGTCCTGCTATTCGCGCCGCGAGAGGAGCAGCACGTGGGGAGCCAGTCGGTGTTATGCCCGGTGTGTCAGGGAGTCGTTCCTGCGACGGGTAAGGAGGCGTACACGGCGCTGCGGGGTCGTCTCATTCTGACGAACGGCTATTGCGCGGGTGGGTGCGCGGAGCGGCGTGCCGAGGAGCAGGCCCTGCAGCAGACGCAGCAGCAGACGCAGCAGATGGCGCGTCCGGAGCCGGCTCCGGCGCCGGTGGCTCCTGTGCAGATGGCGCCGGCGATGCCGGTGCGGACGCCGCTGCGGGTGGTTCGCTGATCGTTTCGGTGTGTTCTTCCCCGTGCGGGGGTGCGGGGTGACCGGTCGTGCGGGCCGGGTGTGGTGTTGTCGGGGTTATGGGTGGCCGTCGGTGGTGTGCCAGTAGTCGCGGGTCTCGGTGGCGAGGCCGTCGGGGTCGAAGCGGGCGAAGACGCAGCCTGCGAGGGTGATGGGGCGGCCGTTGTCGTGGGCGTGGACCCGGAATTCGATGGCGGCCGTGTCGCCGTCGACGATGGGGTCGGCGAAGGTGACGTGGGGGTCGGTTTCGCCGGCGAATGACCATTGGATGTAGTCGGCGATGGCCTGTCTGCCCTGGTGTGGGGGGCGGAAGGGCATGCTGGTGTGGACGGCGTCGTCGCGGTAGAGGGCGATGATGGCGGCGGTGTCGTGGTGGGTCCAGCCGTGTTGCCAGGTGTCGGCGAAGCGTTGGGCGGCGGTTCGGGTGTCCATGGGCCCATTGTGCGGGCGGGGGGTTGGCTGTGAGGCCGGTTTCGCGCGGGTTGGGGCTCGGGTTGGGGTGAGTGGCCGCTCCCCCGCGGCCGCTCTGCTTCCGTGTGGTGTCACCAGGGGTGTACGGCGGTTACGGCGGTGATGGGCAGGGGCCCGTACAGGTGGGGGAAGCCGTTTTCGAGGCGGATGTCGAGGCCGGTGGGGTCGATGTCGAGGATGAGCAGGGGTTCGGTGACGTGGGCGTAGAAGGTGGTGTGGACGCCGCGTAGCTGGGCCTGGTCGCGGCTGCAGTGGATGAAGCCGATCTCGTCGAGGGTGTGGCCGAGGGTGGAGATGCGGTACTCCCCCGCTTTCTGGGCGGCTTGCCAGTCGGTTTGCAGGGCGAGGTGGTGGATGGGGGTCATGGCGTCCATTCGGAGTGGAGGATGGCGTAGATGGTTTCGCTGCTCCATTCGCCTTTGACGTATTCGTTGTCGATGAGGGTGGCTTCGCGGCGCATGTGGAGTTTTTCCAGGACGCGGGCGGAGGCGGTGTTGCGGGCGTCGAGGCGGCCGGTGATGCGGTGGAGGCCGAGGTCGTCGAAGCCGAGGCGGAGCATTTCGCGGGCGGCTTCCGGGGCGTAGCCGTGGCCGTGGTGGTCGGGGTGGAAGATGTAGCCGATTTCGCCTTGGCGGTGTTGTCTGCTGGTCCAGATGAGCAGGGCTTGGCCGATGAGTTGGCCGGTGTGGCGCAGGGTGACGGCCAGGTCGAGCGCGTCGCCTTCGTCGTGGAGGGCGGTGCGGGTGGTCCTCTTGTCGAGGAAGGTTTGGGTGGCGTCGCGGTCGCGGGGTTCCCAGTAGAGGTAGCGGGCGACGTCGGGGCGGGATTCGTAGGCGTGGACGGCGTCGAGGTCGTCGGGGGTGAAGGGGCGCAGGTGGAGGCGCTCGGTGGTGATCGGGTAGTGGGGTTTGAGCACGGAGGAAGTGTAGGGAGGGGTCAGGAAGGCGGCAACGCGTTTTCGGCGGTTTTGACGGCGAGGGTGAGGAGGGTGCGGGCTTCGTCGAGGGGGCGTTGTTCGACGACTTGCTCGAGCCAGAGGGCGCTGAGGGTGGTGTAGAGGAGGCGGACGCGGGTGTCGGTCTCGGGCAGGTGGAGGGTGTCGGCGATGAGGCGGATGCAGCCGTCGGCCCAGCGGCGGGCGATCTGCTGGAGGACGGGGTCGCGGCCGGCGTGGACGTAGAGCTCCCAGAGGCCGAGTTGGCGGGTGCGGTCGGCGGCGGCGATCTGGTCGGTGAGGGCGGTGAGGCCGTGGTCGGTGATCCAGGTGCGGGTGGTGGTGAGTTCGGTTTCGACGAGTTGGGCGAAGGCTTCGGCGAGGAGTTGGTCGCGGGAGGCGAAGTAGTAGGTGGTGGCGGCGAGGGGGAGGTTGGCGTGGTGGGCGACGGCTCGGTGGGTGACGGCGGCGAAGCCGCCTTGGGTGAGGAGGTGGACGGCGGAGGCCAGGAGGGTGGCGCGGCGGCGGCGTCCGCGTGCTTGGGTGGGCGGGTGTGGTTGGGGCCGCTCCCCTGCTTGGGTGGGGTCCTGGTGTGGATTCAGGTGCGGATTCAGGTGTGGTTTCAATGGCCACCTGCGAGGTTGAGGACTACGACGCCGCCGATGATGAGGAGGATACCGCCGATCTTGGTTGGGGTGAGGGTCTCTCCCATGAAGGCGGCGCCGATGAGGGCGATGGCGGCGGTGCCGGCGCCGGACCAGATGGCGTAGGCGGTGCCCATGTCGAGGTGGAGTTTGAGTGCTTGGGACAGGAGGGTGAAGGAGGTGATGTAGCCGGCGGCGACGGCGATGGTCCAGCCGGGGTGGGTGAGGCCGTTGCTGAGTTTGAGTGCGGTGGTGGCCAGGACTTCTGTGGTGATGGCGAGGGCGAGCAGGAGCCAGGGCATGGGGGTCCCCCAGACGCAAAGTGGTACGTTCGTGCCAGTTTAGCCGGGGTGCCGGATCCGGTCCGGGGGCGGTGTGGTTGCCGGAACAGCTTGAAAAGGCTGTCGAATGCGTGTTCCATTGGTCGGTGTGGGTTGGGACGCGCTTGCGCTTGTCGACGAGGCCGCTGATGAGCGTCCGCTGATCGAGCGGCGTGCGGTGGTGCGTGACGGTTTCTACGAGTTGCAGGCCCGCACGATGATCGAGCGGGTGCCGCAGACCGCGGGCATCGCCCAGCAGTGGGCCCTGTCCCCCTACCGTGGGTGCGCGCATGCCTGCCGCGGTTGTGGTGCCCGGGCGGGTCATGGGCGGCTGGGGCTGGATGCGGGGCGTGATTTCGACACGCGGATCGTGGTGAAGCCGAACGCGGTGGCCAGGTTGCGGGCGGAGTTGGTGCGCTGGGACGGTCAGGAGCTGGCGGTGGGGGTCAGCGGTGACTGTTATCAGGCGGCCGAGGAGACGTATCGGCTGATGCCGGGGGTGATCGGGGCGCTGTCGCAGGCGGCGGTGCCGTTCACCGTTTACACCAAGAGCGCGCTGGTGTTGCGTGATGCGGGGTTGCTGGCGCGGGCCGGGGCGCGGGTGGCGGTGTCGATCGCGTTCGTGGACGAGCGGATCCGGCGGGCGGTGGAGCCGGGGGCGCCGACCGCGCAGGCGCGGCTGGAGCTGGTGTCGGCGCTGGTGGAGGCCGGGGTGGAGTGCCGGGTGCTGATGGCGCCGGTGCTGCCGTTGCTCAGTGACGCGGCCGATCAGCTGGGTGCCACGGTTCGGCGGATCGCGGCGGCGGGCGCGCGGGCGGTGGAGCCGGTGGTGTTGCGGCTGCCGCCGGGGACGCGGTCGTGGTATGGGGAGTGGCTGGCGGGGGCGCATCCGCAGCTGGTGGAGCGTTATGAGGAGCTGTACGACCGGGCGGGGATGCCTTCGCCGGATTATGAGCGGCGGATCACGGGGCAGATCGCGCAGTTGTGCCAGATGTACGGGATGGGGTGCGGGGCGCCGGAGGCGGGGCCGCGGCGGCCGCGGGCGGCGCAGCTGTCCCTGGTGTGAGGCGCTGGTGTGAGGCGCTGGTGTGAGGCGCTGGTGTGAGGCGCTGGTGTGAGGCGCTGGCGGGGCGGGTGGCGCCGGTAGGGTGCCGCTATGGACGAGCAGGTTGAGCGGTTGCTGGCGGCGTGCGCTCCTGCGGTGCGGGAGCTGGCGGTGGCGGCGGGGGCGCTGATCGAGGAGGTCGTGCCGGACGCGATGGTGGAGGTGGATGCGTCGGCGCGGCTGATCGCGTACACGTTCCGGCCGGGCACCTACCGGGGTGTGGTCGCGGCGGTCGCGTTGCACGGGGCGTACGTCAACATCATGTTCGGCCGGGGTGTGGAGCTGCTGGAGCATGACGATGACGGGCTGCTGGAGGGGACGGGTAAGACGGCGCGGCACGTCAAGGTGCGGCGGGTGGAGGATGTGGCGCGTGCGGGGGTGCGGCGGCTGATCGCGGCGTCGGCGGCGCTGACGCCGCGATCAGGGGGTTAGATGCGGCCGGTCAGATGCGGCGCTGCAGGAGCATGCCGGGCCACTCCCCCACGGTGAAGGGGGCGATGCGGGTGAAGCCGCAGCTTTCGTAGTAGGCGACCAGGCGGCCGTCGTCGCCGGCGTAGCAGTCGACGCGCAGCAGGCCGACGCCGCGTTCGGCGGCTTCGGTGGCGGCCCGGTCGAGCAGGGCGCGGCCGATGCCGTGGCCGTGGTAGCGGCGGTCGGTGACCAGGGCCTGGACGTAGAGCTCGGGTTCGGTGGCGGGGCTGACGTAGTCGTGGGCGCCGCCGACGACGAGGCAGCCGGCGGGGTGGTCGTCGAGTTCGGCGATGCGCATGCCGCCGAGTTCGAGCCAGCCGGTGACCTGGCGGGTTCGGCGTGGGTTGCCGGTGAAGGGGCTGCTGCCCCATTGGCCGGTGCGTCCTTGGGCGGTGAGCCAGTCGACGGCGCTGTCGAACATGCTCAAGACGACGGGGACGTCGCCGTCGCGGCCGTCGCGGATGCGCGGGAGGGTGCTGGGGTGGGTCATGTCAGGCCTTGGTGCTCTTCAGGGCGCTGCCCTTCTTCCATTCCTTGAACGGCAGTTGCCAAAAGCCCCAGCCGTTGTTCCATTCGAGTTCGCGGGTGGTGCCGGTGATGTCGACGACGTCGCCGCGCTGGAAGTTGTCGTAGAACCATCTGGCCTGGTCGGGGCGGGCGTTGAGGCAGCCGTGGCTGACGTTGCGGACGCCTTGTGCCCAGACGTTGTCCTTGGCGTGGACGTATTCGCCGGAGTTGGAGATGCGGACGGCGTGGTCGATCATGACGTCGTAGTAGCCGGGGTCGCCCTTTTTGCGGCCTGGGGAGATCATGCGGACGGGGTTGCCGCGTTCCATGGTGAGGTGGACGCCGGAGGTGGTGGTGTATTCGCGGGTGGTGGCCATTCCGGCGCTGATGCGCATGGTTTGTACGCGTTTGCCGTCTTTGTAGACGTACATCATGTGCTTTTTGGTGTCGACCTTGCTGATCTGCCGGGCGCCGATCTTGAGGGTGGCGGAGTAGTCCTTGACCCCGTACAGGCCGTCGCCGCCCTTGATGCCGGTGATGCGGGCATTGAGGGTGACCTTCTGGTGGGCGGGCCAGTATTTGGCGGTGCGGTAGATGGCGACGGTGTCGTTGATCCAGCGCCAGGCGCCGGTGACGGGCTTTTCGGCCTCGACTTCCAGGGCGCGTTCGATGGTGGCCTTGCTGGTGACGGGCTGGTTGAAGGTGACGATGATGGGGGCGCCGACGCCGATGGTCTCGCCCTTGGTGTGGGGGGTCACGTCGGCGATCTGCAGGGCGCGTTCGGGTTTGGCGGTGGTGAACGTGCTGGTGGCCGTGGTGGCGCCGGCGGTGGCGTTGACGGTGTAGTCGGTGGAGGGCTTGAGCGCGGTCTTGGAGACCCACTTGGTCTTGTCGGCGTTGTACTTGCCCTCGACCTGTTCGCCCGAGGCCTCGACGGTGACGTTGTCGAGGACGCCGCCGTCGGAGGTGACGACGACCTTCTTCTCGGGGCTGACCTTGCCGCTGCCCTGGGCGGGGCTGATCTTGACGGTGGGGGCCTGGGGGGTGGCGGTCGTGGTGGCTTCGGGCGCGCCCGCTCCCCCGCTGCCGCCATCGGGGGTGGTGCCCGATGAGCACGAGGCCGTCAGTGTGGCTGCGGCGAGCAGCGCGACTGCGGTGGCGGGCTTCCTCCAAGCGGGCGTAACGTTCAACACTGTCCTTTCCCCCACGGCACCAAACGCACCTCAAAAACCTTAATGCTGATGCATGTAAGACGAGGAATCATTTGGGAGAGTTCGGTCACATTTCAATCACTTGTGACTGGGAAAGGGACCCGTCAAAGGCGGTGGGTCAGGCCGGTGTGCCGCCGTCCGGCGCCCTTGGTGCGGACGGCCTGGGCCAGGGCGCGGCGGGAGCCGACGATGACGACGAGCTTCTTGGCCCTGGTGATGGCGGTGTAGAGGAGGTTGCGCTGCAGCATCATCCAGGCGCTGGTGGCCAGCGGGACGACGACGGCCGGGTATTCGCTGCCCTGGGAGCGGTGGATGGAGACGGCGTAGGCGTGGGCGAGTTCGTCGAGTTCGTCGAAGGCGTAGTCGACGGCCTCGTCCTCGTCGGTGACGACGGTGAGCTTGTGCTCGTCGGGCCGGATGTCGGTGACGATGCCGACGGTGCCGTTGAACACCCCGGCGGCGCCTTTGTCGTAGTTGTTGCGTAGCTGGGTGATTTTGTCGCCGACGCGGAAGACGCGGCCGCCGTAGCGGCGTTCGGGCATGCCTTCGCGGGCGGGGGTGAGGGCTTCCTGCAGGGCGGTGTTGAGGGCGCCGGCGCCGGCGGCGCCGCGGTGCATGGGGGCCAGGACCTGGATGTCGCGGCGGGGGTCGAGGCCGAAGCGGCGCGGGATGCGGCGGGCGACGACGTCGACGGTCAGGGCGGCGATGTCCTCGGCCTCCTCGCAGGGGAACAGGAAGAAGTCGTTCATGCCCTGGAGGATGGGGTGGTTGCCGGTGTTGACGCGGTGGGCGTTGACGACGACGCCGGACTCCTGGGCCTGGCGGAAGATCTGCGTCAGGCGTACGCGGGGGATGTCGTCGGCGGCGAGCAGGTCTTTGAGGACCTCGCCGGCCCCGACCGAGGGCAGCTGGTCGACGTCGCCGACGAACAGCAGGTGGGCGCCCGGCGCGACGGCCTTGACGAGTTTGTTGGCCAGCAGCAGGTCGAGCATGGAGGCTTCGTCGACGACGACGAGGTCGGCGTCCAGGGGGTTGTCGCGGTCGAAGGTGGCCTCGCCGCCGGGGCGCAGCTGCAGCAGCCGGTGGACGGTGGTGGCCTCGTGGCCGGTCAGCTCGGCCAGGCGTTTGGCGGCGCGGCCGGTGGGGGCGGCCAGGATGACCTTGGCGCGTTTGGCGCGGGCCAGCAGGACGATGGAGCGTACGGTGAAGCTCTTGCCGCATCCGGGCCCGCCGGTCAGGACGGCGACCTTCTCCGTCAGGGCCAGGCGGACGGCCTGGCGCTGCTCGGAGGCCAGGTCGGCGCCGGTCTGGCCGTGCAGCCAGGTCTCGGCGCGTTCCCAGTCGACGTCGGCGAAGGCTTTGAGCCGGTCGTGGCCGGAGCGCAGGAGGGAGAGCAGGCCGGAGGCCAGGGAGTTCTCGGCGCGGTGGAAGGGCGGCAGGTAGACGGCCGGTACGACGTTGTCGCCGGCCGGGATGGGTTCGCGTACGGCGCCTTCGGCTTCGATGAGGTCTTCGAGGCAGGTGGTGACGAGGTCGGCGGGCACTTCGAGGATCTTGACGGCGTCGGCGGCGAGGTTGGGGGCGGGCAGGTAGCAGTGGCCGTCGTCGGCGGCCTGGGACAGGGTGTAGCGCAGGCCGGCTTTGACGCGTTCGGGGCTGTCGTGGGGGATGCCGACGGCCTGGGCGATGGTGTCGGCGGTCTTGAAGCCGATCCCCCACACGTCGTCGGCCAGCTGGTACGGGCGGGTCTTGACGACGGAGATGGATGATTCGCCGTACTGCTTGAAGATGCGCACCGCGATCGAGGTGGACACGCCGACGCCCTGCAGGAAGATCATCACCTCTTTGATGATCTTCTGTTCCTCCCAGGCGGCGGCGATCATCTTGGTCCGCTTGGGTCCCAGGCCCGGGACTTCGACCAGGCGCTGCGGCTGCTGTTCGATGACCTCGAGGGTGTCGGTGCCGAAGTGGTCGACGATGCGCTCGGCCATCTTGGGGCCGATGCCCTTGATCAGGCCGGAGCCGAGGTAGCGGCGGATGCCCTGGACGGTGGCGGGCAGGACGGTGGTGTAGGAGCGCACCTCGAACTGGCGGCCGTAGCGGGGGTGGGAGCTCCAGCGGCCGAGCAGCCGCAGGGACTCGCCGACCTGGGCGCCGAGCAGCGGACCGACGACGGTGAGCAGTTCGGAGCCGGAGCGTTCGGTGGCGACGCGGGCGATGGTGTAGCCGGTTTCCTCGTTGGCGTAGGTGATGCGTTCGAGGACCGCATCGAGGGATGAAACGAATGAACCATCCGCTGAACCATCCGCGCCCGGCTTCACGCAAACCCCTCTCTCGCCTGCTTTGTCGCAAGAGTAGAGCAGCCAGGGTGAGGCATCTCACGGACAGCCCTGTCGCACGCTCGTGCGACAGGGGATCTATGACGACCCGCGCCGAAGCACTTGCTGCCGCCGGGCGAGTCCTCGCCGAGGCGCGGGCTCGTTGAGGCGCGGGCTCGCCGAGGCGCGGGCTCGTTGAGGCGCGGGCTCGCCGAGGCGCGGGCTCGCCGAGACGCCCTGTCCCCCGAAGAGGCCGCCCGTGCCGCGTACGTTCCGGGTGGCCGCTCTGTCGAGGAGTTGGCGGCCATCATCCGAGAGCAGCGCCGCAGAGCTCGCGCGCGCCGGCAAGCCGGCCTGAACTGATTTCGATTGTTATCTTGGGTTAGGGCCGCGCACCCCGTTCCACCACCAACAGACGATCGAGGCGCAGAAGGCGGCGCCTCCCGTGATCGAACACAGTCGTGGTCCTCCCCTCCCCCGCCCACCGCCGAACCGAACCCACCGACACCTCACACCGGCCCGCGGCCGGCGGCGGGGTGGGGGTGGGGCAAACGGAAGCGTCCAGCGCGCCCGGCGGTGCTGTGGCGGCGACTACTCCCGGCGGCGTAGTCCGGTCGGTCGCCGGTCCCGGGGCGGTAGCGGCAGATGACTTCGCTTGCAGGACGCCCCCGAGCAGCAGTTGAACGACGATTGCGGTCATGACAACCCCAGCCCGTACATCCACCGGGCTCCCCGCCCGCATCGCCGCCGCACAGCCGGGTCCGAACCGCGACGACCCCCTCCGGCTCAAAGGACTGAGTCGCGTTGACCAGTAGACCATCAGCAGGCCGAAGCGTGCTCGCCGAGCCGGATGCCCGGCGGGGGCTCACCCTCGCCGCGGTGGCCGTCGTGCAGTTCATGGTGTCGCTGGATCTGTCGGTCGTGAACGTCGGGCTTCCGCAGATCGCCGCCGGCCTCGGATTCAGCGCGGTGGGCCTGACCTGGGTGATCCACGCCTACGCGCTCACCTTCGGCGGGCTGCTCCTGCTCGGAGGCAAGGCCGCCGACCGCTACGGCCGCAAGCCGGTCCTGCTCATCGGGCTCGCCCTGTTCGGCCTGGCCTCGCTCGCCGGCGGCTTCGCCCAGGAACCCGGTCAGCTGGTCGCCGCCCGGGCCGCGCAGGGCATAGGGGCCGCCGCCCTGGCGCCGGCCGCGCTGGCGCTGCTGACCACGACGTTCCCCGCGGGCAAGGAACGCGTGCGCGCCTTCGGGATCTGGAGCGCGACGAACGCCGCCGGGGGCGCGCTCGGCGTCCTGATCGGCGGCCTGCTGACCGAGTACGCCGGCTGGCGCTGGGTGATGTTCGTGAGCGTGCCCATGGCCACCTGCGCGCTGGCGCTGACCTGGCGGGCCGTGACCGCGGGGCCGCCTGCGGTGCGCGCCGCCCGTCCGGATGTGCTCGGCGCGGTCCTGGCCACGGCGGGCATGATGCTGCTGGTGTTCGGCATCGTCCGTACCGACCGGTACGCGTGGACGTCGCCGGTCACCGTGGCGACGTTGGCGGTCGCCGCCGTGCTGCTGGCCGCGTTCATCCTCGTCGAGCGGACCACGGCCCGCGAACCGCTGATCCGGCTCGGCCTGTTCGCCAACCGCTCGGTCGCCGGCGCGAACGCCTACAACCTCCTGGTCGGGGCGGCCATGGCCGCGGCCTTCTACTTCGCGTCCCTGTACCTGCAACGCGTGCTCGGGACGGGGCCGGCCCTGACCGGGGTCGAGTTCCTGCCGTTCGCGCTCGGCGTGGTCGCCGGGTCCGTACTGGCGGTCAAACTCGGTTACCGGCTCGCGCCGCGTACGCTTCTGGTCGTCGGCGGGCTGCTGACGGCGGCGGGGTTCGCCTGGTTCGGCATGATCAGCCCGGACGGCGCCTTCGTCACTGACGTCCTGGGGCCCTCGATCGTCGCCAGCGTCGGCTTCGGGCTCTGCCTCGGACCGGTCGTGTCCACCGCGACCGTCGGCGTCGCGGCCCGCGAGAGCGGCACCGCCTCCGGCCTGCTCAACAGCTCACGCCAGATCGGCGCCTCACTCGGGCTGGCCGTTCTCGGCACTGTCGCGCACAACCGCACCGGCCGGGCCGTCACGCCCGAGACCCTCAGCGAGGGTTACGCGCTCGGCCTGAGCCTCGGCGCCGTCCTCCTGCTCGGCGCCGTCCTCATCGCGCTCACGGTCCTGCGCCGGACCGGCCCGCCCGCACGGGCCGAGCAGCCCGATGACCGCGTTTCACTCTCCGCCCGGGATTGACCGGCGATCCACCCACCGCAGAACAGGGGCGTCTCGGCATGTCTGTGAACCCGATCGATCTCTTCTCGTCCTCCGTACACCTGCGCCAAGGCGGCAAGATCCACACCGGGAAGGCGACGATGGACGCCGACCAGGACGGCTGGCAGCTGACGGCCTTCCACGCCAAGACCGGCGCCGACGTTCACGCCGACCACTGGGAGGTGCATCCCGAGGCCGAGGAGGTGGTGTCATGCCTCGTCGGGAAGATCCGCCTCTACCTGCGGCCGGAGCGGCCGGGGCAGCAGGAGGAGGAGATCAGGCTGACAGCCGGGACCGCCGCCATCGTGCCGCGCGGGCGATGGCACCGCATCGAGCTGGACATCCCCAGCAATATCATGGCCGTCACCCTGCCGCGGGGCAGCCGGCTGGAGAAGCGCACCGAGGCCTAGGCCCGCATCATCGCCGGGGTGGCGAAGTCATCGAAGGTGGCGCCGGTGAAGGCGAACGATCATGTGCTCATCACCGCCGCCCGCCGAACTCCCAGTCGTGCACCTCGATGTCGGCGTAGCGGTCCTGGGTCAGGAGGGCGCGGGCCGCGTCCGGGTCCGGCGCGCGGACCAGCAGCGCCGTACCCAGCCAGGTGGCGCCGTCGTCGGACAGCAGCGGCCCGTACGCGATCAGCTCGTCCCGGTCGGCCGGCGGGACGAGGTCGGCCGCCTGCCCGGAGCCCAGGCCCAGCACCAGATACCGGTTGCCGCCCTCCCTGCCGCCGGGGAAATCCCACATGGTACGGCCCAGCACGTTCCGCCATCGCCGCAACATCACATCCCGGTACACACCGGCCTGGTAGTTGGGCTCATCGAACGCGAACGCCCGCGCGGTGGCCGGATCCGGCAGGTCGACGATGTGCACGCTGCCGGTGGCCCGCTCGCTGCCGCGGCCGAAGGTCGGGCCACGGGCGATCATCTCCGCCGCGTACCCGTCCATGTAGGACCAATGCTCTTCCACCAGCTCGACGCGCAGCGCCGCGGTGTCAGATCGGTCACGGTGATAACAGAAGAATTCCATGCCAAGAGTGCCTACCACGGACCGCGCCGGTGGCTCCATTGACGAACCATAGCGGAAGTTGATCATGCCAGTCGCGAGGGCTCCGTGAGCCTTTGAGGCCATGTGCTTGACTGGGCCGATGAAGAAGATCGTCTACAACGCGGCCAGGGCGGCGCTGGTCGGTCTAGGGGTGGGTCTTGTCGCGTCCGCTGTCTTCATCGGCGCGTTCGTGGGCGACGAGGACAATCCTGGAAACCCCGCCCTCACCTTGAGCGTGCTGGTCGCCTTCCCGCTGGGCGCCGGTCTGTCCTGGCTGACCCGGCTGCCGCTCTGGTGGTTCGTGGCGATGGCCGGTCCGATTGCCGCTGTGGCCTGGTGCGTGGTGCTGGTGCCCGTGGCTCCGTTCTTCGGTCTCGGCGAGCTCGGGCAGATCGCCGGGATCCTCACGCTCAGTGGCACGCTTGGTTACGGCGCGGTGGCCTTGGTGGGCAGCACGATGGCTCGCTGAACCCTCCACTCACCGATAAGACGGGGAGCGCGGGCCGGTTCCCGGTCTCGCCGGGGCCGGCGTGGCCGGGGCTCTGCGCGAGGTCTGTGGGTCAGGAGGCGTAGGTGGCGGCCTCCGCGATGACGGCCGGTTCGGCGTCACCTCTCCCGCGTGGGGCCCACGCCGGTGAGGGCGAGGTCGAGGAGCCGGTGGGCCTGGGCCGCGCCGTCGGGTTCGTGTTCGACGGCCAGGCAGATGGCGTTGACGAGGGTGAGCAGGTCGACGATGGCCACGTCGGCCCGTACGGCGTTCGCGCGGCGGGCGCGGTCCAGCAGGTCATCGCCGGCGCTCACGATCATCGTGTGGCAGGTGGCGCCCAGGGCGGGGTCGCCGTCGTGGGCGCCCCGCATCAGTGAGGCCGCCAGGCCGCGGTTGGAGACGACGTGCGTGGCGACGGCGCGCAGCCAGGTCACCAGCGCGTGCCCCGCGTCCGGGTCGCCGGCCAGGTCGGCCGCGGTGGCGCACAGGGCCTCGACCTTGTCCCGGAAGACGGCCTCCAGCAGCTGCTGCCGGGCCGGGAAGTGCCGGTGCAGCGTGGCCGAGCCGACGCCGGCGCGCCGGGCGATCTCCTCCAGGGACGCCTCGGCTCCCTGCTCGGCGATGGCCTCGGCGGCCGCGGCCAGGATGCGGTCGTAGTTGCGGCGCGCGTCCGCGCGCATCGGCCGCGCGGACGACGTCGTACGGCTGTCGTGCGGCATGTGGTCTCCAGCGGGCTTGCAAAACCGGGGTGGCCCTCCATATTGTACTCATCCAGAAACGGAGGGCCACCCCGGTTAGCCGGATGGCCCCTAACCCCTGGAGACAGCATCGTGAAGACCATCGTCGTGATGGGGGCGACCGGCCTGCAGGGCCGCGCCGTGACGGCCCGGCTGCTCGCCGACGGCTGGCGCGTACGAGCGGTGACGCGCGACCCGGACGCCGCCGGGGCCCGGGCGCTGGAGCAGGCGGGCGCCCGGCTCGTACGCGCCGAGATGGACGAGCCCGCCTCCCTCACCGCCGCGGCCGAGGGCGCCTACGGCCTGTTCAGCGTGCAGCCCACCGTCGGCTCCCCCGGCACCCCGGCCGGCTTCACCGCCGATCACGAGGTCGCCTGGGGCCGCAACGTCGCCGACGCCGCGCACGCCGCCGGCGTGCGCCACCTCGTCTACGCCTCCGTCGCCGGCGCGGGCCGCCACAACACCGAAAAGCTGCCGCAGAACGTGGTGAGCAAGTGGCGGATCGAACAGCACATCACCCGGCTGGGCCTGCCCGCGACCTTCCTGCGCCCGGTCTCGTTCATGGAGAACTACACCGGCGCCTACCACCTGCACGACGGCGCCGTGACCACCGCGTTCGACCCCGCCGTACCGCAGCAGATCATGGCCGTCGACGACGTCGCCGCCTTCGCGGCCCTGGCCTTCGCCCGGCCGGAGGAGTGGATCGGCCGCGCGGTGGACCTGGCCGGGGACGAGCTGACCCCGCTGGAGATCGCCGCGGCCATGTCCGGGGCCGTCGGCCGGCCGCTGCCCTACGTACAGATCCCGATCGAGGTGATCGCCCGGGCCGGCGAGGAGTTCGCCTTCGCCTACACCTGGCTCAACGAACGCGGCTGGCGCGCCGACGTCTCCTTCGCCCGCGCGCTGCACCCGGGGCTGATGGATCTGCGCACCTGGCTGGCCCGCACCGGCGCGACCGCGATCGACGGCTTCCTGACTGCCCAGAGCGCCCGATGACCGCACCCGAACTCGGACGCGTCGGCATCTGGGCGGGCGAACTCGACCGCTACCCGGCCCCCGTCCTGCGTGAGACGGCCGCGGCCGTCGAGGACCTCGGCTACCCGGCGTTGTGGTTCCCCGAGACGACCGGCCGCGAGGCCATGGCGCACAATGGTGTATTAGGGGCATCAAAGCGCTAAATCGCCTATTAGTGACAGAGTGACACAGAACGGATCGGCCGTTCAGACGACGGCCTTGGGCGCT
>NZ_JBSFTC010000109.1:0-32689 GCF_053590415.1 Nonomuraea sp. NPDC003201 | reverse complement strand
TTGCCGTCCTCGGCCCGGACGCGCCAGCGGATCAGCGCGCCGTCCGCGTACAGGCTGAGCGGGATCGTCGCGTAGTAGGCGGAGCCGGACGAACCGGTCGCGGTGACGTACTCGCCGGTCTTCGTCCCGGCGGCGTTGTACCACTCGAAGCGGCCCTTGACCGAGTTGTCGACGTCCTTGAGCTTGGCCCACAGCTTGGGGGTGGCCGTGCTGATGACCGGCCGCCCGTCACCGGAGACGCAGGGACCGCCCGGGTCCGACCAGGCGTCGGCGGCGACCGGGTCGGACGGGATCGAGTTGTACTCGATGACGGCGACCGGGTTGTTCTTGAACTTCTTCCAGGCGTACAGGTCGGTCTCGCTGGTGGCGTAGAGACCGACGGTCATGGTGTTCCACTTCTTGGCGGCGGCGTCGGCGGCCCACGACGTGATGTCGAACTCCACGCCGCCCGGCGCGCAGGACCCCGTGCCATAGCCCTTGGCCACGTTCACCGTGGAGAGCAACCTGGTCTTCGCCGGCGGGTTGTTCCAGGTGGTGCTCTTGCTGATCGCGCCGGTCCCCCAGGCCTCCACCTTGCGGGCGCTGCAGGAGTACGACCACGTCTCGTAGGTGCGCAGCGTGGCCTTGATGATCTGCTTGCCGTGGATGGTGGCGCCGGTGGCCATCTGGAAGAACGAGCGGTTCGTCTGGGTGGAGCTGATCTTGCCGACGCGGGCGACGTCGCTGGAGTTGAGGTAGTTGGAGCTGGGCCAGTTCTTCCAGACCGCCGTCCACGAGCCGCGGGCGGCCGAGAAGTACGGGTCCAGGTAGACGGGGAACTGGGTCTTCTCGTCCTCCAGCATCTTCCGGTCCGGCCGCAGCAGCAGCTTCCTGCCCGACAGCGCCACGCCCATCGTCGCCTCGCGCGCCTCCGGGGAGCGGCCCTCCTTGAGCGCCTGCGGGCTCGCGATGCCCTTGGAGTCCCACATCTTCGGGGTGGGCGCGATGAAGATCGTGCCGCCGCCCTCGTCCACGGCCTCCAGGTTGCCCGCCTGGTCCGACTTCAACGACAGGCCCTCGACCGAGAGGGGGTAGGCGAGCTCCGTGAGGCCCGCCGCGGCGGCCCGGGACTTGACCACCAGGATGTGGGAGAAGCCGTCCACGTCCGCGGTGACCTGGAGGTCCACGCCCGGCATGACCTCGGGGTAGGTGGCGGTGTCGCCGTTCAGCGTGGGCTTGGGCAGGGTGCCCTGCCAGCCCAGCTCCAGGGACTTGGCGCCGCGCGACAGCTTGGCCAGCGGGCCGGTGCCGCCGCCGGAGAAGGTCAGGTCGGCCGCCGTGGCGACCGTCTCGACCGCGCCGTCCGGGCGCAGGCGGAGCGTGGTGTCCACCGGGACCCAGCCGCCGGCCTTGCGCACGCGCACCGGGCGGACGTACTGCTCCAGGGTGAACGTGCCGTCGGGCTTGGCCCAGAGCTGGCGGGTCTCGCTGCGCTGCGTCTCCACCTCGACCGGCTTGCCCGCGCTGCGGGCGAGGGCGAGCGCGGAGTCCTCGACCGGTTGGACGGTCTGCGGTGGTTCCACTGTCTTCGCCGCGACGGCGGGCACCGGGTCGGGCACCGCCAAGATCGTGATAGCTAACGCCGTCGCAACCAACCCACGAACTGCCCGCATACGTCCTCACCCATGGTGAGCAGGGATTACGCGCGGGAAGGCATACCCACCCGGCGTCTCCACGATCTTCTGTTGACGATCGGATTTTCACTCTGACAACACGAGAGGTCTAGAGTTTTGCTCATTCTGCTCAAATTTCCTTCATAAACCTGATTTGTCCGGAAATTTCCGTCATGGCGCATCAGACGTCCGTGGGCAGCGGCGATGCGGCCGGATTGACCCGCTTGACGATCTCGTTCAGCACGATGCGGACGTACGGCTCCCCCACCCACAGGTGCTTGGCCCCGTCCACCCCGAGGACCTCGGCCTGCGGCACTCTCGCGAACCTCGCGCGGGCCTCCTCGGGCCGCAGGTAGTCGTCGAACTCGGGCACCAGCACCGTCAGCGGCCGGCCGAACCGCGCCCAGGCGTCCAGGTCGTGGTCGGTGGCCCGGTGCAGCGGGGGCGAGAGCAGGATCGCGCCCTCCACCAGCGGGTCGTGCGCCCACTTCAGCGTCAGCTCCGTGCCGAACGACCAGCCGACCACCCACACCTGGGGCAGGTCGTGGTACTCGGCGTACTCCAGCGCCGCCGCCACGTCGAACCGCTCGCCCTCTCCCCCGTCGAACGTCCCCTCCGAGGTGCCGCGCTCGGAGGACGTGCCCCGGGTGTTGAAGCGCAGCACGGCCAGGTCGGCGAGGGCGGGCAGCCGGTTGGCGGCCTTCTTGTAGACGTGGCTGTCCATGAACCCGCCGTGGGTGGGCAGCGGGTGCAGCGTCACCAGCGTCGCGACGGGGGGACGGTCGAGGGGCAGCGCCAGCTCCCCGACCAGGGTCAGGCCGTCGCCCGTCTCCAGCTCGATCGGCTCGCGCCGGGCGGGCAGCACGGTGGCCGCGCGAATCTCCACTTCGGGGGTTCCCTTCAATAACGGGTGCGGCCGGGGCCGCGGTCGAGTCTCTTGCGCCAGCAGGCGGTGTGCCAGTGACGGCGCTCCTCGTCGCCTCCCGGCCAGTTGGGCCAGGCGACGAGGTGCGACTGGCCGCTGCGGATCTCCTGGTCGCAGCCCGGACATCGGTAGTTCTTGGTCGAGGAGGCGCCGGTGAGCATGCGTACCTTCCACTCGCCGTCGGGCCATTCCTCCACTTTGTCCAGCCCGGTCGGGAAGCCGAAGGGACGGGAGGACTCCCTGCGGCGGGCGCGGCGAGGGCTCATGGACGCGGGAATCGGCTGACGCCGGCGGTGACGAGCTGGTCGAGCAGAGGGGCGGGCGCGAAGGCGGGCTCGCGGTATTCGGCGTAGAGGGCTCTCAGCCCGTCGCGGACCTTCGCCAGGCCCAGCGACTCCAGCATCTCGAACGGCCCGGCGGGATAGCCGCAGCCCAGGCGCATGGCCGCGTCGATATCGTCGATCGAGGCGTACCCGGAGTCGTGCATCCGCACGGCGTCGTTGAGGTAGGGGAACAGCAGGGCGTCGACCACGAACCCCGCCCGGTCCTTGCACGGCACCGGCGCCAGCCCGGCGATCTTCACCAGGTCCCTGGCGGCGCTCGCGGCCTCCTCCGAGGTCAGCACCGTGGCGGCCAGCTCGGCCACCTGGTCGCCGACGAGGTGCACGCCGACCATCCTGGCGGGGTCGGGGAGGCGTACGGCGTGCTCGATCACGGGACGGTCGGCCAGGCGCAGCACGACGTCGGGGTCCTCGGACTCCTTGAACCCGGCCGCCCGCAGCCGCTCCGCCAGCCCGTCGCCGCCGGCCCCGGCCACGCCGAACGTGCCCAGCCTCGACTTCGCCGGCTCCTCGCGCGGCGGGTCGCCGTAGAAGCCCCGGCCCGACTTGCGACCCAGCAGCCCGGCCGTGACCAGCTCGCGCAGCAGCGGCGCGGGCGCGTGCCGCCGGTCGCGCGTCTCGTCGAACAGCACCCCCATCACCTCGTACGCGGTGTCGAGGCCGATCAGGTCGAGCAGCGTGAACGGCCCCATCGGCAGCCCCACGCCCAGCTTCATCGCGGCGTCGATGTCGTCGCGCCCGGCCACGCCCAGCTCCATGAGCACCGCGGCCTGGTTGAGGTAGGGCAGGAGCAGCCGGTTGACCACGAACCCGGCCCGGTCGCCCACCGGCACGGCCGTCTTGCCCAGCCTGCCCGCCAGCGCCGCGACGTCCGCCACGAGGCCGGGCGCGGTCACCACCGTCCCCACGACCTCGACCAGCTTCATCACCGGCGCCGGGTTGAAGAAGTGCATCCCCACGACCTGCCCAGGGCGGCCGGTGGCGGCGGCGATGGCAGTGACGGACAGCGAGGAGGAGTTGGTGGCCAGGACGGTCCCGGGCTCGCAGATCCGGTCGAGGTCCTTGAACAGCGCGATCTTGTAGTCGAGGATCTCGGGGATCGCCTCCACCACCAGATCGACGTCCCGCAGGTCCTCGCGCGAGGTGGTCAGCGTGATGCGGCCGAGGATCTCGTCACGCTGCCCGGGGGCCAGCTTGCCCTTGTCGACGGCCTTGCCGGTGGAGCGCTCGAGATGCCCGCGACCCCTGGCCAGCGCCTCGGCGTCGGCCTCGACCCCGATCACGCGCAGGCCGGCCCGCGCGAACACCTCGGCGATCCCGGCTCCCATCGTGCCGAGCCCGACCACTCCCACCCGTTCGAACGCCATGCGTCCAGTTTTCCAGAGCCGCTAAGGTGGGGCGTCATGCGGCTGGTCATCGCGCGATGCAGCGTGGATTACATCGGACGGCTCACGGCGCACCTCCCCATGGCGCCCCGACTCGTGTTGATCAAGGCGGACGGGAGCGTGAGCATTCACGCCGACGACCGCGCCTTCAAGCCGCTCAACTGGATGAACCCGCCGTGCAAGCTCAAGGAGGACGACGGCACCTGGACCGTCACCCACGGCAAGACCGGCGAGAAGCTGGTCCTGACGATGGAGGAGATCCTTCACGACTCCAGCCACGAGCTGGGCGTCGATCCCGGGCTGATCAAGGACGGCGTGGAGGCTCATCTCCAGGAGCTGCTCGCCGAGCACATCACGACGCTGGGGGACGGCTACTCGCTGATCCGGCGCGAGTACATGACGGCGATCGGGCCGGTGGACATCCTGTGCCGGGACGCCCTGGGGGCGACCGTGGCGGTGGAGATCAAGCGGCGGGGGGAGATCGACGGCGTCGAGCAGCTCACGCGCTATCTGGAGCTGCTCAACCGCGACCCGCTGCTGGCGCCCGTGCGCGGCGTCTTCGCGGCGCAGGAGATCAAGCCGCAGGCGCGCGTGCTCGCCACGGACCGCGGCATCGACTGCGTCACCCTCGACTACGACGGGCTGCGCGGCATCGAGCCGGAGAATCCGACTCTCTTCTAGCGCCGAACTCACATGTTCACACGAATGGGGCCCGGCTCGCCAATGGCGAGACAGCACTCCGCGCGATCGCCCACTGCGGAGGGCTCCCTAGTAAGCGATGGCTTACCGGACTATCGTGACGTCATGACGACGCTCACGTTCGACTCGCTCAACCCGGCGACCGGTGAGGTCGTCGGCACCCATCCCCGGCAGGGCCCCGACGCCGTGCACGCGGCCGTTGGTCACGCGGCCGAGGCGGCGGCCTGGTGGGCCGGGCTCGGCCACGCCGCGCGCAGGCAGCGGCTGCTCGACTACAAGGCCGTCCTCACCCGGCACCTGAGAGAGCTGAGCGGGCTCGTGCACGAGGAGACGGGCAAGCCGGTGGGTGACGCGACGCTGGAGATCGTGCTGGCGATCACCCACCTCGACTGGGCCGCCCGCAACGCCCGCAAGGTGCTGGGCCGCCGCCGGGTGAGCACCGGCATGATCGGCCTCAACCTGGCCGCCACCCTCGAATACCTCCCCCTCGGCGTGGTCGGGGTGATCGGCCCGTGGAACTACCCGGTCTTCACCCCCATGGGCTCCATCGCCTACGCCCTCGCCGCCGGCAACGCCGTGGTGTTCAAGCCCAGCGAGCTCACCCCGGGCATCGGCGTGCGGCTGGCCGAGCTGTTCGCCGAGTCGGTGCCCGAGCATCCCGTTTTCCAGGCCGTGACCGGGCTGGGCGAGACCGGGGCCGCGCTGGCCGCCGATCCGAGGGTCGGGAAGGTGGCGTTCACCGGCTCGACCGCCACCGCCAAGCGGGTCATGGCGGCCTGCGCCGAGAACCTGACGCCCATCGTGGCCGAGTGCGGCGGCAAGGACGCGTTCATCGTGGACGCCGACGCCGACCTCGCCAGGGCCGCCGACGCCTGCCTGTGGGGCGCGATGTCCAACGCCGGCCAGACCTGCGTGGGCGTCGAACGCGTCTACGTCGTCGATGCCGTCTATGAACGTTTCATGCGCGAGCTGTCCGACCGGGCGACAAAGGTGAGGGCCGGCGAGGACTACGGCCCGATCACGATGCCGGGCCAGGTGGACATCATCCGGCGGCACATCGACGACGCCACCAAGTCCGGAAAAATCGTGACCGGTGGCCCCGACTCCGTTCGCGCTCCCTACGTGGAGCCCGTGATCGTCGAGGACGTGCCGGAGGACTCACCCGCGGTGCGCGAGGAGACGTTCGGCCCGACGATCACCGTCCGCCGCACCCGCGACGCCCAGGAGGCCCTGGAGCTGGCCAACGCCTCCGCGTACGGCCTGGGCGGGACGGTTTTCTCCGGGAACGCGCGCAGGGCGATGGAGCTGGCCCGCAGGATGCGTACCGGGATGACCGCCATCAATTCGGTCATCTCATTCGCGGGAGTGCCTGCGCTGCCCTTCGGCGGAGTGGGAGACTCGGGGTTCGGACGGATCCACGGGGCCGACGGTCTACGCGAGTTCGCCAGGCCCAAAGCGATCTCCCGCCAGCGCTTCGCGATGCCGGGGATGAACCTGACCTCGTTCACCCGAGGGCCCTCCGAGCTTGAGCGGCTGATCAGGCTCGTGACCTTCTTGCATGGGCGACGTAAAAGATAATCTTCTTACCCTTTCCCAAAACGGATCATCCGTCCATAATTGTGTGCTCTGGGGGCCACGATCATGTTGGACGGGTGGAATGTGAACCGGTCTTACCGGGGAATGTCAGCTGAGCAAAGGCTGGCAGACAGACGGGAGCGGCTGATGACGGCCGCCTACACGCTATACGCGAAGCCGGGGTTCACGGCGACGACCATCGAAAGGCTGTGCTCGGAGGCGCGGATCTCCAACCGCGCCTTCTACGAATGTTTCGGTGGACGCGAGGAACTCCTCCAGGCGCTGCACGAGCGCTGCGTGGAAGAAAGCCTGGCCGTGGTGGCCAAAGCGGTCCAGGAGGCGTCGAAGACGCTTGACGATCGAGTCAAGGCGGGGATTCGCGCCTATATCGAGTTCACCACGGCGGACTGGCGGCGGGCCCGCATCATGCATGTTGAGGTTCGCCGATCAGGAGATGTCCTGACCCTGTCCCGTCAACGCGCGGTGGACGCGTTCGCGCGGCTGGTCGAGGAGGCGTCGGCCGATTTCCCCCAGGCCGCAGGACTGAATCGGCGGCTGGTGGCACTCGGAGTAATTGGAGCGCTACAAGAGTTACTCATCGAGTGGCTGCACTCGGACGAGCAACCGCCGATCGACGAACTCGCCGACGTGGCCGTGCACATCTTCATCCGCAGCCTCGGCACGCCGTGACCATTCGCCGGCCATTCATAATGGACGGCCCGGAATCACCATTTTGCGGCACTCAATAAAAGAGCGGGCAACGGCTGATCGTTGCCCGCTCCCGATATGTCACTTCAGGCCACCGCGGCTGCGGGAACCTCCATGTGCAGCACCCGATTCAGCCGGGTCACCGCGAGTATCCGCATGATCCGCGGGGGCACCCCCCGAAGAACGAGGCGGCGCTGCACGCTGAGCGCGCGCCGATGCGAGCCCACCAGCACTCCGAGGCCGGTCGCGTCGATCATCTCCAGCCGGGAGAGATCCAGGATCAGGTCGCCTTCACCGGAATCGAGAGCCTTGTGCAGGCGCTCCCGCACACCGGCCGACGTGCCGGCGTCGAGTCTGGCGCCGATCCGCACCACCTGGGCACTCGGATTGCCCCGGACGCGCATGCCACCTCCTCAATCAACACGGTGTAGTCACCTCCGCACGCGGAGCGTTCAGAGAGGTGAACCCGTGTTCTCTCCCCTACCCACCCAGCGGAAGTGACACGACTGCGGTCAGGATGAACTCTCCGCCTTCCGTCGGATGGGCGCTCAGCTTCCCGCCCACGGCGGCCAGGCGCTCCCCCATGCCCGTCAGCCCGCTCCCGAGGTCGGCGGCCCGCCGCCGCTGCACCCCGTCGTTGCGGACGCTCAGCTCCGCCTCCTGCGCCGTGAAGCGGATCGAGATGTCGCAGAACGTCGCGGTGCTGTGCTTGAGCACGTTGGTCACCGCCTCGCGGACCGCGTACGCGAACACCGGCGCCACTCCGTCGGGCAGCTCCCGGTAGGGCAGGTGCACCTCGCAGCGGACCCCGGCCGCTTCGAGCACGCTTTTCACGCTATTCAGCTCGGCGCCCAAGTCAAGCTCGCGGTAACCGCGCACGGCCTGCCGCAGCTCCCTGAGCGCCTTCCTGGTCAGCGCGTTGACCTCGGTCATCTCGGCCTTGGCCGCGTCGGCGTCCACGTCCGACAGCCGTACGGCCAGCTCGGTCTTGACGGCGATGGCGGACAGCTGGTGGCCGACCAGGTCGTGCAGGTCCCTGGCGAAGCGCAGCCGCTCCTCGGCCAGCGCCAGCCGCGTGTGCGCCTCGCGGCCCTCATGAGCCTGTACGGCGAGCGACCAGATCCACATCCACATCCGGTTGGACGGCGGCATGATCGCGCACCAGACGGCGTACATGACCATGTAGATGACCAGCGCCTGACCGATGCTCAGCTCCGAGCCCATGCTGGCCGCCCCGAGCGCCAGGGCCGGCACGCCGATCCCGACGCCCGCCGCCCACGTGCCGACGGCCACCAGATAGACCGTGCGCCTGGGGACCTGGAGCGTGGCCAGGCCCAGCCAGCAGACGAGCACGAAGCCCCAGCCGAACGGCTCGCCCCCGCCCAGCGCCGCCGCGACCACGGCGAAGACCCCCGCCAGCACCACCTCGCGGGTGGGGTAGCGGCGGTCCAGCGCCGCGCTGATGATGCGCGGGCAGAGCCAGGTGAAACAGATCAGGGCGATCACAGCGGGCACGGCCCGCCACCACTGGAGCCTCCCCTCCCCGAAGGCGACCACCGAGGCCATGATGACCAGCAGCCACACCGCGACGAAGTTCGAGAGGAGCACTTTCCAGGTGAGGCGCCGCGCCCGCTTGATCGCGTCCATCTAGCCCGCGCGCAGCACGTCGGCGAGCTTGAGCCGGGCCCCCGTCCGGAGCACGGCGCGCTCGTAGATCTTGGCGCCGAAGCCCAGGACCGCGAGCACGGCCAGCGCCATGGCCCCCATCGACAGCGCGACCTGCCACATCGGCACCTCGGTCGCCGCCATCCGCACCGGCATGATCATGGCGGAGAACGGCGGTATGTACGACAGGACCGTGGCCAGCGTGCCCGTCGGGTCGTTGGTGGCGTAGAAGGCCACGAAGTACGTGACCATGATGAGCATGGTCAGCGGCGTCATCACGCTGCTCACCTCCTCCTGGCGCGAGACCAGCGAGGCGAGGGCGGCCGCCAGCGTGGCGAAGAAGGCGTACCCGAGCACGAACCACACCAGCACGCCCACCACCAGCCCCGGAAGCCCGGGCGGGAAGTCGGAGGCGATCCCGGAGGCCGCGGACGCGGCCAGGCCGACGGCCAGGATCGTGACCAGGTTGATCAGGCCGAGCACGCCCAGCCCGATGATCTTGCCGCCGAGCAGCTGCCACGGCCGGATCGTGGAGAGCAGGATCTCCACGATCCTGCTGCCCTTCTCCTCCACCACGCCCATGGCCACCATCATGACCTGACCCATGAGCAGCATGAAGAGCACGAGGACGAGAACCACGGCGATCCCGGCGCGGGCGGACTCGTAGCGGGTGTCGGCGCCGACGGACTCCATCTTCAGCGGCGGGATCGACATGCCCGCGGCGCCCAGCTTCACCTCGCGGTTGACGCTCTGCAGGAGCACGCCGAGCTGGCTGTCGATCTCGCCGTCCGTGAGCACCCGGGTGCCGTCGACCAGCACCGCGTCCACGTCCCCGTCGAGCACGGCCTTCTTGGCGGCGGCCTCGTCGGGGAAGCTGCGCCACTCGATCTGCGCGTCCGGCGCGGCGGCCTTCAGCGGGAGCTGCTGGGAGTTGACGGTGCCGAGCGTGTACTCGTCCGGCCCGCCGAAGATCTTGGGTGCGAAGGTCACCGCCGCCACCAGCACGGCCGTGATGAGCAGGCCGATCGCGAACGCCTTGGTCCGCACCTGCGTGGTGATCTCCCGCCGGGCGACCAGCATCAGTCCGTTCACGCCACGGCCTCCTTGAAGATCTCGGTGAGGGTCGGCTGCTCGACCCCGAAGTGCTCGACGTGCCCCGCCTTCATCGCGCGGCGCAGGATCTCCTGGTCGTCGCCGTCCGTGGTGTGCAGGACGTGCCGGTCGCCGTTCACGGTGACCGTGCCCGGCAGGCCGTCCGCCCAGCCGGGGGACGGGTCGCGGACGACCACGCGCAGCGTGTCACCCTCGGCCGCCCGCAGGTCGGACACCGTGCCGGTGGCCACCATGCGGCCGGCCGAGACGATGCCCACCGAGTCGCACAGCCGCTCGACGAGCTCCAGCTGGTGGCTGGAGAAGATCACCGGCACGCCGCCCCGGCAGCGCTCCTGCAGCGCCGTGGCCAGCGCGTCCACCGCGATCGGGTCCAGCCCCGAGAACGGCTCGTCCAGCACCAGCACCTCGGGGTCGTGCACCAGCGCCACCGCGAGCTGCACGCGCTGCTGGTTGCCCAGCGAGAGCGCCTGCACCGCGTCTCCCCTGCGCTCGGTGAGCCCGAGCCGCTCCAGCAGGTCGTCGGTGGCCTGCTTCGCGGCATGCGCGCTCAGACCGTGCAGACGGCCGAAATACTCGATCTGCTCAGCGACCCGCATCTTCTGGTACAGCCCCCGCTCCTCCGGCATGTAGCCGAAGCGCCGCCGGTCGTCGTAGCCGAGCGGCCTGCCCTGCCAGCTCACCGAGCCCGAGTCGGCCTGGAGCACGCCCATCACGATGCGCATGGTCGTCGTCTTGCCGGCGCCGTTCGCGCCCACGAAGCCGAACATCTCGCCAGGCCGTACGGTGAAGCTGATGCCGTCCAGTGCGACCTTCCCGCCGGGGGACTCGGGGCCGCCCGCGAAGCGCTTGCGCAGCTCGCTGATCTCGAGCATCAGGTCATCTCCTTCGTCATGGGTAAATCGTGGCTTTGGAGGCGTTCGCCCTGCTAGTCGTGTAAATCACCGGCCCGACATGGATCCCGCGTCCCTTCCGGATGACATTTGTCATTAATCTGAAGCCATGACGCGCGCCGACAAGGACAAACCGGTCGTTCTCTCCCGGATCTACACCCGGGCCGGCGACGACGGCACCACCTCGCTGAGCGACATGAGCCGGGCGTCCAAGACCGATCCGCGGCTGGCCGCCTACGCCGACGTGGAGGAGGCCAACGCCCATCTGGGGCTCGCGCTCTCGTTCCGCACGCTGCCCGCGGGCCTCGTCGAGGTGCTCGCCCGCGTCCAGAACGAGCTGTTCGACGTGGGGGCGGACCTGGCCACGCCGGTGGTGGAGAACCCGGAGTTCCCGCCGCTGCGGGTGGAGCAGTCGTACATCGACTGGCTGGAAGAGCAGTGCGACCGGTTCAACGCCGATCTCAAGCCCCTGCGCAGCTTCGTGCTGCCCGGCGGCGACCCCGCGACGGCCGCGCTCCACGTGGCCAGGGTCACCGTCCGCAGAGCCGAGCGGTCGACGTGGGCGGCCCTGCAGGCGCACGACGACATGAACGCGCTGACCGCGAAATACCTCAACCGCCTGTCGGACCTGCTCTTCATCGCCTGCAGGGTCGCCCACGCGGGCGAGGAGATCCTCTGGAAGCCCGGCGGCACCCGCTGAGACGCGCGGCCTGCCCTCGATCGGGCTAGGCGACGTCCAGGTAGGCGCTGGGCGGCGCGGACTCCAGCCACGCGAGGAAGCCCGTCATCGCGTCGGCGCTCATCGCGAGCGAGATCCCGCGGGTGGTGCCGCCGCAGTCGACCGCGTAAAGGCCGCCGTCGATCTCGCGACGGGCGGAAACGACGAGGCCGCGCCTCGCGATAGCGTGGCGCGGCCTCAGTCGCACACCCAGGAGCGGGATCCAGTGGAGCTCCCCGTCGGCGTAGCGGGCTACCCCGCTCTGCCAGCCCCGGTCGCCCTCCCGCAGCCGACAGGGCACACTTCCCCTGGAACGGGCCAGCGTGACCCCGCGCAGGACGATGAGGGCGGCAAACAATACGAGAATCAGAACCGTCGTAGCCATGCCGCCCCCAAGAGCCTGGTCTGTTAAACCTCTTCGCCTGCCGCGCGGAGCCGGGCCCTGGCACGCTTGGCCTCGATCGCCGCGTCGGCGTCTTCCTGGTCGGCCTCGATCGAGGCCTGAGCCCGATCGAGAGCGTCACGTGCAGCCGCGACGTCGACCTCGGAACCGAGCTCGGCCACCTCGGCGAGCACCGACACCTCGTCGTCGGCCACGGAGATGAAACCGCCGTGCACGGCCGCCACGAGGTCGCCTTCGCCCTCCCGCTTCACGCGAAGCACGCCGCCCTCGACGAGGACGCCGAGCACAGGTGCGTGTTGCGGCATAATACCGATCTCGCCGTCCACGGTCTTGGCAATCACCATGTCGGCCTCGCCCGACCAGATCTCACGCTCGGGTGAGACAACCCCTACGCGTAGCTTCGCCACTTGTGTAGGTTCCTTTCCGATCTGGTGGTGGTGCCCCGTTCCTACCCCAAAGCACCACCGTAGGTGCAGCGGGCCGCCGAAGACGACCCGCTGCAGGGCGATTAACTACGCTCGAGTTCCTTGGCCTTGGCCACGGCCTGCTCGATGCCACCGACCATGAAGAACGCCTGCTCGGGAAGGTGGTCGTACTCACCCGCGCACAGGCCCTTGAAGGAGGCGATGGTCTCGTCCAGCGGAACGGTCTCGCCCGGCTGGCCGGTGAAGGCCTCGGCCGCGTACATCGGGTGCGACAGGAAGCGCTCGATGCGGCGGGCCCGCTGGACGGTGACCTTGTCCTCCTCGGACAGCTCGTCGATACCGAGGATCGCGATGATGTCCTGGAGCTCGCGGTACTTCTGCAGGATCCGCTTGGTCTCCTGGGCCACCCGGTAGTGCTCCTCGCCCACGATCTGCGGGTCGAGGATCCGGGAGGTGGAGTCGAGCGGGTCCACCGCGGGGTAGATGCCCTTCTCCGAGATCGGCCGCGAGAGAACGGTCTGCGCGTCGAGGTGCGCGAACGCGTTGTGCGGGGCCGGGTCGGTGATGTCGTCCGCGGGCACGTAGATCGCCTGCATGGAGGTGATCGAGTGACCGCGCGTCGAGGTGATGCGCTCCTGGAGCACACCCATCTCGTCGGCCAGCGTGGGCTGGTAACCCACGGCGGACGGCATACGGCCGAGCAGCGTGGAGACCTCGGAACCGGCCTGCGTGAAGCGGAAGATGTTGTCGATGAAGAGCAACACGTCCTGCTTCTGCACGTCGCGGAAGTACTCCGCCATGGTCAGCGCCGACAGGGCGACCCGCAGACGGGTGCCCGGCGGCTCGTCCATCTGACCGAAGACGAGCGCGGTGTCCTTGAGGACGTCCGCCTCCTCCATCTCCAGCCAGAGGTCGTTGCCCTCACGGGTGCGCTCGCCGACACCGGCGAAGCACGAGGTGCCACCGAAGTTACGGGCGACGCGGCGGATCATCTCCTGGATCAGAACGGTCTTGCCCACGCCGGCGCCGCCGAACAGACCGATCTTCCCACCCTGCACGTACGGGGTGAGCAGGTCGATGACCTTGATGCCCGTGACGAGCAGCTCGGTACGGGACTCGAGCTGGTCGAACGGCGGCGACGGACGGTGGATGCCCCACCGCTCCTCGATCTTGAGCGACGCGGTCGGCACGTCGAGCGTCTCGCCCAGCGCGTTCCACACGTGGCCCTTGACGACGTCGCCGACCGGCACCGAGATCGGGGCGCCGGTGTCCTGCACCGCCTGGCCGCGGACCAGGCCGTCGGTCGGCTGCATCGAGATGGTCCGGACCAGGTTGTCACCCAGGTGCTGGGCGACCTCCAGGGTCAGGGTCTTGGTCTCCTCGCCGAGGGTCACCTCGACCTTGAGCGCGTTATAGATCTCCGGCATCGCCTCGACGGGGAACTCCACGTCGACGACGGCGCCGGTGACACGTGCCACGCGGCCTGTGCCGGCCGCCGCGGCCTCTACAGTTTCAACAGCCTCTGCAGTCATTTCACTCTTTCCCCGCTGCGGCGTCAGCGAGCGCGTTGGCGCCACCGACGATCTCGCTGATTTCCTGGGTGATCTCAGCCTGGCGAGCCTGGTTCATCTGCTGGGTGAGCACCCGCATCAGCTCGTTGGCGTTGTCTGTCGCGGACTTCATCGCGCGCCGCCGCGCGGCCTCCTCGGAGGCCGCGGACTGCAGCAGAGCCGTGAAGATGCGCGACTCCACGTAACGCGGCAGGAGCGACTCCAGCACGTCGGCAGCGGTCGGCTCGAACTCGAAGTACGGCGGGATCGCGGTCGTCTCCGTCGCCTCGGTCTCCTCGACCTCCAGCGGCAGAACACGCTTGACCACGACGTTCTGGGTCAGCATCGAGACGAACTCGGTCGAGACGATGTGGATCTCGTCGATCCCGTTCTCGTCCTTGAACGAGTCGATCAGCGTCTGCGCGATCTCCTTGGCGTCGGCGTAGGCCGGGTTCCTGGAGAAGCCGACCCACTGCCCGCCCATGTCGCGGCCGCGGAAGGAGTGCCAGGTGACACCCTTGCGCCCGGTGACGAACGGGATCACGTTGAGACCGCGGGTCTCCAGCAGTCCGCGCAGGGCCTCGGCCTCGCGCAGCACGTTGGCGTTGAAGCCGCCGCAGAAACCGCTGTCGCTGGTGACGATGAGGACGCCCGCCTTGGTGGGGTTCTCCTTCGCCACGGTCAGCGGATGGTCGACGCTGGCCGCGTTGCTGACGACGCCGGTGACGGCGCGAGTGATCTCACGCTCGTACGGCAGCGCCGCCTGCATCCGCAGCTGCGCCTTCACGATCCGCGAGGAGGCGATGAGCTCCTGGGCGCGCGTGATCTTCGCGGTCGACTTGACCGAGCTGATCCGCCGCCGCAGCAGCCTTAGCTGGGCACCCATGTCCTACTTCTTCTCCGCCGGCCGGACGACCTTCTTGATCTTCTCCTGGCCGACCTCTTCGGCGCCCAGCGGCGCCACCGGCTCGTCCTTGACCAGCAGCTCGCCCGAAGAGGTGGTGAAGCTCTTCTTGAAGTCCGTGACAGCGTCCTTCAGAGCGGTCACCGTGTCGTCGGACAGGTCCCTGGTCTCACGGATGGTGTCGAAGATGCCCTTGTGCGAGGCCTGGATGAAGTCCAGGAACTCCGACTCGAAGCGACGGACGTCCTCGATCGGCACGTCGTCCAGCTCGCCCGTGGTGCCCGCCCAGATCGAGGCCACCTCGCGCTCCAGCGAGAACGGGCTGTACTGGGGCTGCTTGAGCAGCTCGACCAGCCGCTGACCGCGCTCCAGCTGAGCCTTGGACGCGGCGTCCAGGTCGGAGGCGAAGGCCGCGAAGGCCTCCAGGTCACGGTACTGCGACAGCGACAGACGCAGCGTGCCCGCGACCTTGCGCATGGCCTTGGCCTGCGCGGAGCCGCCGACTCGGGAGACCGAGACGCCGACGTTGATGGCGGGCCGCACACCGGCGTTGAACAGGTCGGTCTCGAGGAAGACCTGGCCGTCGGTGATGGAGATGACGTTGGTCGGGATGAACGCCGAGACGTCGTTGCCCTTGGTCTCGATGACCGGCAGGCCGGTCATGGAGCCGGCACCCATGTCGTCGGAGAGCTTGGCGCAGCGCTCCAGCAGACGGGAGTGGAGGTAGAAGACGTCGCCGGGGAAGGCCTCACGGCCCGGCGGACGGCGCAGCAGCAGGGAGACGGCGCGGTACGCGTCCGCCTGCTTGGTCAGGTCGTCGAAGACGATCAGGACGTGCTTGCCCTGGTACATCCAGTGCTGACCGATCGCCGAGCCGGCGTAGGGCGCGATGTACTTGTAACCAGCGGGGTCGGAGGCGGGAGCGGCGACGATGGTGGTGTACTCCATCGCGCCGGCCTCCTCCAGCCGGGCGCGCACCTGCGCGATGGTCGAGCCCTTCTGGCCGACCGCGACGTAGACGCAGCGGACCTGCTTGGTGGGATCACCGGAGGCCCAGTTCTCGCGCTGGTTGAGGATGGTGTCGACGGCGATCGCGGTCTTGCCGGTGCCACGGTCACCGATGATCAGCTGGCGCTGACCACGGCCGATCGCGGTCATGGCGTCGATCGCCTTGATGCCGGTCGCCAGCGACTCCTTCACGGGCTGCCGCTGGACGACGGTGGGGGCCTGAAGCTCGAGGGCGCGAACGGCCTCGGCCTCGATGGCGCCCTTGCCGTCGAGCGGGATGCCCAGGGGGTCGACCACGCGGCCGAGGAAGTTGTCGCCGACGGGCACGGACAGGACCTCGCCCGTCCGGCGGACCGTCTGGCCTTCCTCGATCTTGCTGAAGTCGCCCAGGATAACGACACCGATCTCGCGGGTGTCGAGGTTAAGCGCCAGGCCGCGCGTGCCGTCCTCGAACTCGAGCAGTTCGTTCGCCATCGCCGAGGGAAGGCCGGAGACATGGGCAATGCCGTCGCCGGCGTCGACGACGGTCCCGATCTCCTCGCGCGCGGCGCCTTCCGGTTCGTACGCCTGGACGAAGCGCTCAAGCGCGTCCCGGATCTCGTCCGGCCGGATCGTAAGCTCCGCCATCTCTACTCTGTCTCCCTATTCGCCTAGCCGGCCAACCGGCGGCGGACTTCTTCGATTCGTCCCACAATGGTGGTGTCGATGATCTCGTCGCCGATGCGGACCGAGAACCCACCGAGCACTCGCTTGTCCACCTCGACGTTCAGGTGCACGTCACGGCCGTAGGAGGCGCTCAACCACGCCTTGAGGCGCTGCTTCTGCGCCTCGGTCAGCTCGACCGCGCTACGTACCACCGCCACGAGGCGCTGGCGCTGCTGGGCCACGAGCTGGATGAACTCCTCCAGGCCCGACTCCAGGCTACGCCCACGCGGATGCACCGCAACCTGCTTGAGCAGGCGCAGGCTGGTCGGAGCGACCTTCCTGCCGATCAGGTCGCCGAGCAGCTGCTCCTTGCCCGCCTCCGGCGCGGCCGGGTCGGCGAGCGCGCGACGCAGATCGGGGTTGGCGGCGACGATGCGGCCGAAGCGGAAGAGCTCGTCCTCCACGTCGTCGAGCCTGGACTGGCTCTCCGCCTCCGCGGCCGCGGCGACGACGCCGAGCCGCTCGATCGCGTCGGCCAGGTCACCGGCCCGCGACCACCGGACCGAGACCGCGGCCTCGGTCGTGGCGATCGCGGCCTCGCTGACCTTGCCCGCGAGCAGCGCGCGCACGGTGGCCGCCTTCTGCTCGCCGGGCCTGGCCGGGTCGGACAGCGCCCGGCGCAGGCCGTGTTCGCGGTCGAGCAGATCGGCGATCGCGAACAGCTCGTCGGAGAGCGTCCCGAGGTCGGCACTGCCGGCGACCGCGTTGAACCGCTCTTCGACCTCTGCCAGCGACGTCCTGCTCAGACCTCGCATTAGCGCACCGCCTGCGGCGTGGACTCGAGCTCGTCGAGGAACCGGTCGACGATGCGGCTCTGCCGGACCTCGTCCTCGAGGGACTCGCCGACGATGCGGCCGGCCAGTTCGGTCGACAGACGGCCGATCTCGGTGCGGAGCTGGGCGAAGGCCGCCTGGCGGTCCGCCTCGATCTGCGCGTGCGCGGCCTCGACGAGACGGCGGGCCTCGGCCTGCGCCTCCTCGCGGAGCTCGGCCTTGATCTGCGCGGCCTGCTCGCGAGCTTCCTCGCGCAGCCGGGCCGCCTCGTGCCTGGCCTCGGCCAGCCGGTCGCGGTACTGCTGCTGCAGTGCCTGCGCCTCGGCCTGGGCCTCCTCGGCTCTCTTGATGCCACCCTCGATGGCGTCGGTGCGCTCGCCCAGCGTCTTCTGGATACGCGGGACGAGGATCTTGCCGACGACGACGAGGACGACGAGGAACGAGAAGATGCCGACGACGAGCTCGAAAGTGTGCGGAATGAGCGGGTTAGCGCCCTCCTCCGCCGCGAGGAGCGTAGCTGCCTTAGTCATGGTTGCAGCCTTTCGTCAGGGGTTTCTTCTGGCCTTAGATGTTCGCGAAGATGAACGGCGCGACCAGACCGAGCAGGGCGAGGGCCTCGGTGAGAACGAAGCCGAGGAGCATGTTCTGGCGAATCAGGCCGTAAGCCTCGGGCTGACGCGCGATGGCCTGCACGCCCTGACCGAAGATGATGCCGACGCCGATGCCGGGGCCGATGGCGGCGAGACCGTAACCGATGGCGGTGACGTTGCCGGAGACCTCAGCGAGAACGCTCATTGCTGTATTCCTTTACTGGACGGCCGGTGAAGCGGAGTCTCACCGGTCATGGATATTCCGGTACGTGGATCTCAGTGCTCTGCGTGCAGGGAGCCGCCGATGTACATCGAGGCCAGCATCGCGAAGAGGAACGCCTGCAGGAACTGGATGAACATCTCGAAGGCCGTGAAGATGATGGTCATGACCACGCCGATCACGCCCACCCCGGCGCCGAGCGGCGTCAGCTTCTCGAACAGGAACCAGAAGCCGACCATGCTGAAGAACGCCAGCAGCATGTGACCGGCGAACATGTTCGCGAAGAGTCGGACCGCGTGCGTGAACGGCGCGATGATCAGGTTCGACAGGAACTCGATCGGCGAGAGCAGCAGGTAGATCGGCTTGGGCAGTCCCGGCGGGAACATCAGGTTCTTGAAGTAGCCGATCGGGCCCTGGTGCTTCATGCCCAGGTAGACCTTGAGCACGTAGATCGAGCCCGCGAGGACGATCGGGAAGGCGATGTGCGAGGCCACCGGGAACTGGAGGATCGGGATGACGCCCATGATGTTCCAGACGAAGACCAGGAAGAACAGCGTCAGCAGCAGGCCCATCCACCGGTCGGCGTCCTTGCCCAGGAAGGGCCGGGCGACCTGGTCGCGGACGAACATGTAGCCGTACTCGGCGACGTTCTGCACACCCCTTGGGACGATCTTGGGGTTGGCGAAGGCGGCCCAGCAGAAGCCGATCACCAGGACCGCGCTGAGGATGGCGAGGAGAACCGGCTTGGTGAACCAGTCGACCCCCGGAATGATCGGGGTAAAGGAGTTGAACAGCTCGTCAGGCGTTGGGGCCCGGAACTGGTCTTCAGGAGGAGCGAGGACCGTCAGCGCAATCACGCGGCGTTCCCTTCAACGTCGTAGTGTGGATCACAAGGGTTTTCCTCAGCGAAGCGATCTACTGCCGTATGGGCTAGCGACCGAACTTCCGGTATGCCAGGTAGCCACCGAGCACCAGCCCCAGGACGATGCCTATGGGGAAGAACGCGGACATGTCCAACCACCGGTCCAGCAACCAGCCGGCGCCTCCGTAGATGGCCATCCCGGCGATCAAGTAGCTCGGGACTGACCACATGGCATCGGCGAAGTCGCGACCGTCCTTTTCGGGTCGGCGTTCCTGTGCGCTCATCGCGGCCTTGACGATAGCAGGCAAGTAGCGGACTAGTCATATCGGACCCCGCCCGTTTTACCTGCCGTCATGAATCGCCCTTCCCCGGGACCCCGGCTTCGGGGTCGACATAGAGGATCTTGGTCTTCATGAAGGCACGTACTTCGAAACCGGTCCAGACAAGGGTGCAGACCACGACGGTCCAGGCGAACGCCTGGGTGTTCCAGACCGTGGTGTCGCGGAACGAGGCCAGCACCACCATGATGGCGACGACCTTGACGAGGTAGCTGACCATCGCCGCGATCGCCATCATCTGGGGGGAGACCCGAGCGGCATAGGACACCGCTACCACGCTGATACTGAAGAAAACCCCGACGAGCAAGGTGCCGATCGCGGCGCCCAGTGCTCCCTTGCCGCCAATCGTCAGGAGCGACACAGCCACGGCGACCACCCCAACCGCGAAGGTCGGAATCGCGGCGCTCTTGAGTACGCGCACGTCGTTGGCCTGCATCGGTGCTCCATCAACAAGTTATCAAGCGAGCGTTTGCTACCTCCAGAACCGGTGGGTCTGGAGTCCCTGCTCGTGAAAGATATCACAAGCTCACGGAAGACCGCTTTTACCTGCCGTTTCTAGTTCGCGATCAAGAACGGCTCGGAAAGGCAGGAATGACCGGTTTGCCCTCGGCGCTCGCGCGAGCGCCGTCCGAAGGCGGCGCCTGTCTCCTGACCTGGGGGTCCACGGGCAGGATCGGCGGCATCGGCCCCGTGGGAGGCCCGTCGTCGTCGGGGTTGTCGTCGCGTGGCGCCGCGTGCGCCCCGCCCCTGCCCCGCCAGCGCGGCAGGGCCATCAGCACCAGGACGGCCAGGGCGAGCACGATGACCGCGGGAAAGAGCAGGACGGGCACGCCGACCCTGGACATGCCGACGATGCCGAACGAGAACAGGAACGTCCAGGCGTACATGATGAGCACCGAACGCCGGTGCGAGTGGCCGATGTCCATCAGCCGGTGGTGCAGGTGACCGCGGTCGGGCGCGAACGGCGACAGGCCCTGCGACGTGCGCCGCACGACGGCGGTGATCAGGTCGATCAGCGGCAGCACCAGCACCGCCGCGGGGACGAGCAGCGGCAGCAGCACGGGGAACTTGTTCATCTCCACGATGGCCGACGTGTCCACCGGCGTCACCGTGACGATGGAGGATGCGAGCACGAGCCCGATCAGCATGGCGCCCGTGTCGCCCATGAAGATCTTCGCCGGGTGGAAGTTGTGTGGCAGGAAGCCCAGGCAGGCGCCGATGAGGACGGCGGCGATGGCGGCCGTCGCGGTGATGTTGCTGCCGGTGATGTCCTGGCTGATGATGATCGAGTAGGCCCAGGTGGCCATGCCCGCGATGCACACGATCCCGGCGGCCAGGCCGTCGAGCCCGTCGACGAAGTTGACCGCGTTGATGGTCACGACCACGACCAGGATGGTGATGATCGTGCTGAGCGTGTAGTCGAGGCTGGTCGAGCCGCCCCAGCTCTCCGGCAGCGGGATCGAGGTCAGCCGCATGTCGAAGAAGACCAGCACCCCGGCCGCCGCGATCTGGCCGGCGAGCTTGATGAGGGCGTCCATCCCCCACCAGTCGTCGAGGAAGCCGGTGAACGTGATGAGCCCGCCCGCGATGATCAGCGCGGGCACCGGATTGGCGCCCGTACCGGCCAGGGCCTCGCCCGAGTGGGTCAGCTGACCGGCCAGCAGCAGCCCCACGACCAGGCCGCCGTACATGGCCAGGCCGCCCAGCCTGGGCGTCGGCGTGGTGTGCACGTCGCGATCGCGAATCTCCGGCATGGCGCCGATGCGAATGGCGAAGCGGCGCACCAACGGGACCAGCAGATAGGTCACCGCCGCGGCGATGAGCGCCATGAACAGGTATTCGCGCACGGACCTAGTTTCCCGGATCCTCCGGCCCACTGGGACCGGAAAACGACACAGACCAGCTTAATATTCGCTGAGATATGGCTGATGGATGGCCAGAAGCGCCGAGACTCTCTCCCGAACCTCCCCAGCGTCGGCCGGATGTCGCACCGCCCGGGTCACCAACGTCCCGACCTCCTTCAATTCCTGGGGCCCCATGCCCTGGGTGGTCACGCACGGCGTGCCGACGCGGATCCCCGACGTGATCGACGGGGGTTCGGGATCGTACGGGATCACGTTCCGGTTGAGCGTGATGCCGGCCGCCGCGCACCTGCGCTCGGCCTCGGCGCCCGACACGTTGAGATCCCGCAGGTCGATCAGCGCCAGATGGGTGTCCGTACCGCCGGACACGGGCCGCATCCCCTGCCCGGCCAGCGCCTCCGTCAGCGCCCGCGCGTTCGCGACCACCTGCCTGGTGTAATCGGCGAACTCCGGGCGCATCGCCTCCCCGAACGCCACCGCCTTGGCCGCCACCACGTGCATCAACGGCCCGCCCTGGATGAACGGGAACACCGCCCGGTCGATCTTCCCGGCCAGCTCCTCCGTGCACAGGATGGCCCCGCCGCGCGGCCCGCGCAGCGCCTTGTGCGTGGTGAACGTCACGACGTCCGCGTACGGCACCGCCGACGGGATCGCGCCGCCGGCCATCAACCCGATCGGGTGCGCCACGTCGGCCATCAGCCACGCGCCCACCTCGTCCGCGATGCCGCGGAAGACCGAGAAATCGATCAGCCTGGGGTACGCCGTGGCGCCGCACACGATGAGCTTCGGCTGATGCCGCAGGGCCAGGTCCCGGACCTCGTCGTAGTCGATGAGTTCGGTGTCACGCCGCACGCCGTACGACACGACGTCGAACCATCTTCCCGAGAAATTCACCTTGGACCCGTGGGTGAGATGGCCGCCGTGCGACAGCGCCATGGCCAGCATGGTGTCGCCGGGTTGCAGGAGCGCGGCGTAGGCGGCCAGGTTCGCGGAGGCGCCGGAGTGGGGCTGCACGTTGGCGTGCTCCGCCCCGAACAGCTCGCGCGCCCGCTCGATCGCCAGCCGTTCGGCCCGGTCCACCACCTCGCAGCCGCCGTAGTAGCGCCGTCCGGGGTAGCCCTCGGCGTACTTGTTGGTGAGGGTGGAACCGAGGGCGGCGAGGACGGCGGGCGAGGTGAAGTTCTCACTCGCGATCAGCTGGATCCCGCCGCGCACTCGCTCCAGCTCGTCGAGCAGCACCTGTGCGAGCTCCGGGTCCTGCCTCTGCAGCAACCCGAAGTCGGGACCGTAATAGGGTTCCCCACCCATTTCCCCACTGTACGACCTAATGTCCGTTTCTCCCAGACACGCCCCTCCCCCACCCCTCACCGGCAACCCACCGAGTCGCCCCGCAAGCCGCTCCCTCAGCCCGCTCCCTTAAGCGGCTCCCGCAGCCCGCTCCCCTTAAGCCGCTCCCGCAGCCCGGCGCCCCAAAAGCCGCTCCCTCAGGGCGCTGTCCCAAGCCCTTCCTCAGCCTGCCGCCCAAGCTCTTTCCTCAGCCCGCGCCCTCAAGCCGCTCCCCTGGCCCGCGCTCGTCTGAAACGACCCCTCAAGCCGCACTTTTCCCTGCTGTCCCTCAATCGGGTTCGCGCCACTGCGCCATAAGCGGCCATCTCTCCTGCCCCTCAAACAGCACTCTGAGCCGCTTCCCCCCAAAGGGCACGGCGGGCCGCTTTCCCCCCGAGGGACCTCCCGGGCACCGCCCGAGCCCTCCCAACACCTTCCTCGAAAGGACCTCAGGCGGGCAGCGGACTACTGGAACGCATGCGGCGCGTTGGCCGTCGTGGGGATCCACCTGGGCGTGTCCGCCGCCTCGTCGCTGATGGCGGTCAGCACGGAGTGGCGGTAGACGGCCAGCCTGGTGCGCCATTCGCGGATGTCCTGGACATACCGCTCGCCCACCGGCGCGTCCCACGTCTGAGGGCTCTTGGCCAGGCCGTACGCCTTGTCCAGGGCCGTTCTGAGCGTCTCCAGCTGGGGCAGGACGGTGTTCCAGGCCAGGACGAGGCGCTGGTAGTCGGGGTTGAACTCCCAGGCCCTCTGAGGGCTGTCCAGGGCTCCTGAGGGGGAGGCGGGCGGGGTCTCGTCGCGCTCCCTGGGCCTGGGCGCCGGCGGGTCGACGTACATTACGCGCTCCTTTCCGGCGTACCGGGGTCGATGTCGCCGGGCGGGCCGTCGGGCCGGATATCCCTGGGCGCCCACTCGCCCTTGCCGTACTCGCCGGGCGGAACCTCTACGGAGGGCATGTCGAGGGGCTGGATCTCGCGGTGGTGATCCATGACCGTCCGCAGGGCGTCCAGGCTGGGTGGGGAGGCGTTCACGGAGACGACGTCGCTGCCGTCGTTCGCCCAGGCGCTGACGTCCGATGCGGCAGGGGAAGCACCTTCTGTCCCGTATGCGATCTGCACCTGGACCGAGGGATTGGTCGGCGGGATCGCAACGGGCGCCCCTTGGCCCCGCGTCCCCTGATCGCCGGTCGCCGGGCTATCGCCTCTCCCCAGCCCTCCCTGCTCCCCCGCCCTTTGACCACCCTGGCCGTAGGTTCCCTGGTCGCCCGTTCCTCGGCCTTGGTCGCCGGTCCCTCGGTCACCCGTCGGCTGGTCACCGCCCGTCCGCTGGCCCGCGTCACCGCCTGAGGGCTGATCCGGCGTCGTGTCCTTGGCACCCGGAATCGTGTCCTTGGCGCCCGGCGTGGTGTCCTTGGCACCCGGCGTCGTGTCCTTGGCGCCCGGCGTGGTGTCCGTGCCTCCGGGTGTGGTGTGCGAACCGCCGTGCCTGTTGTCCGTGCCTCCAGGCGTCGTATCCGTGCCGCCATGCCTGGCATCCGTGCCGCCGGGTGTGGTGTCCGTACCGCGGGGGGTGTCTGCGCCGCCGGGTGTGGTGTCCGTGCCGCCGGAGGTGCAGGCGTCGTTCGCGCCCGCAGTGGGAGCGGTGCCGTCCGTGGGGGTTGTGCCGTCCGTGGGGATGGTGCCGTCCGTGGGGGTGGTGTCGTAGCCGGTGGTGTCCGCTAATCCCGGCATGTCCAGTGGCGGGATTTCCCGGTGGTGTCCCACCACTGTCTTCAGCGCGTCCAGGCTGGGCGGATTGGTGTCGGCGGAGACCACGTCGCTGCCGTCGTTCGCCCAGGCATTGACGTTCGCGGCGGTGGTGCTGTCGGCGGAAACCTTCGGCATTTCCGCCGGTTGCACCTTGTCGGCGTTCTCGAGGAGGTCTTCCAGTTGCTCGGCGGTGGGCGGGTCGATCGGTATCTGCAGGACCTTTACGCCGTCCACTTCCACGATGTGCGGCTTGGTCGGGTCCTGCTGGTCCTTGGCCGGAGTGTTGACCGCACCGCCATCCGCCTCGGCGCCGCGGTCGCGCCTGCTGCCCACATCGTCGTCCTTGGGCTGGTCTACGGGCTGATCGCCGGTCTTGCCGTCGCCTCCGGCGTCCTGGCCGGTCCCAGTGTCCTTGGCACCGTCGCATGTCTTCCCATCGGCATCGGAGTCCGACTTCCCGTCCGCACCGGTCTTCCCGTCGGAATCCGACTTCCCATCGGCACCCGTCTTGCCGTCCGAGTCCGACTTCCCGTCAGCACCCGTCTTGCCGTCCGAGTCCGACTTCCCATCGGCACCCGTCTTGCCGTCCGAGTCCGACTTCCCATCGGCACCCGTCTTGCCGTCCGAGTCCGACTTCCCATCGGCACCCGTCTTGCCGTCCGAGTCCGACTTCCCATCGGCACCCGTCTTGCCGTCGGAATCCGACTTCCCATCGGCACCCGTCTTGCCGTCCGAGTCCGACTTCCCGTCAGCACCCGTCTTGCCGTCGGAATCCGACTTCCCATCGGCACCCGTCTTGCCGTCCGAGTCCGACTTCCCGTCCGCACCCGTCTTGCCGTCCGAGTCCGACTTCCCGTCCGCACCCGTCTTGCCGTCGGAATCCGACTTCCCATCGGAACCCGTCTTGCCGTCCGAGTCCGACTTCGTGTCGTCGTCCTTCGACGGGGGCTCGTCGGCCCGTGGGTTGTCGTACTTGTCCCGATCCCCCCGCACCTGCTTGGGATCGTCGTCCTCAGTAGCCCCCGCCCCCATCCGAGGCGGTTCGACGCGCTTCTCCAGCACCCCGAGCCGGACGTTGACGTCCTTGACCATCCCGTCGACGGCGTCCGCGACCTGCGCCGGGCGGTGGGTGGTCTGGGCGGACAGCCCGGCGCGGCGCATGGCGGCCCTGACCTGGTCCTCGACCGTACGCATCTGCGTGGCCGCGTGTTTCACCTCGGTCAGCAGGTCACGGACCAGCTTGGGATCCATGCCGTCGAACTTGCCCATGGGCCACTCCCGGACGTAATCGCCGCTCCGGGCCTCACCGTAGTGTCGGCCGGAGCGCGATCGCAGCCGGGATAAGCAGACGGTATGGCGTCAGTCGTCGGTGGCGACGTATCCGATGATGCCGCGCAGCTTCTCCACCGGGATCGCCCCGCGCCGCAGCAGCCGGGGCACGGCGGTGGTGAGGTCGATGATGGTGGAGGGCGTGTTGTCGGTGGTCTTGCCGCCGTCGAGATAGACCTCGATCGAGTCGCCGAGCTGCTCCTGGGCCTCCTCCGCCGTGGTGGCGGCGGGGGCGCCGGAGCGGTTGGCGCTGGAGACGGCCATGGGGCCGGTCTCCTTGAGCAGGTCGAGCGCGACCGGGTGGAGCGGCATGCGGACGGCCACCGTCCCCTTGGTCTCCCCCAGGTCCCAGGAAAGGGCCCTGTTGGCCTTGCAGACGAGCGTGAGCGGCCCGGGCCAGAAGGCGTCTATCAGGTCCTGCCCGTACGGCCCGAGGTCGTCTATGAGCGCTGTGGCGGCTCTGACGGTGCCCACGAGCACGGGCGGCGGCATCTCGCGGCCCCGGCCCTTGGCGTCGAGCAGTGCCGTGACCGCCGCCGGCGTGAACGCGTCGGCGCCGATGCCGTAGACGGTGTCGGTCGGCAGCACCACGAGCTCGCCGCGCCGCACGGCGGCCGCGGCCTCCATCACGCCCACGGTCCGCTGCTCCAGGTCGGAGCAGTCAAAGCGTCTGGCCATCGGTCCTGTCACCTCGCTCGCATGGTTCCTAGTCCTGGCCCAGCCGGGCCGTGACGAAGCGGTCCCTCCTGGTGAGGTCCTGGCGAAGGCGCACGTCGCGCCAGCCGTTGTCCTCGGGGAACGTCAGATAGACCGCCCTGCCCTGCTGGTCGGCGTGCTCGACGACCACCCAGCCGCCGGGCCGCAGCAGGCGGCGGGCCGTGCGCTCGACCGCGCGCACCTCGCCGAGCCCGTCCTCGCCGGAGCCGTACAGCGCCCTGGTGGGATCGTAGTCGCGCACCTCGGGGTCGCGCGGGATCGCGCCGGGCGGGATGTAGGGCGGGTTGGAGATGACCAGGTCGACCTTGCCGTTGAGCTCGGGCAGCGCCTCGGCCAGGTCTTCGGGGTGCAGGTGGGTGCGGCCCTGGCCGAGCTCGGAGATGTTGCGCTTGGCCCACGTGTACGCCCCGGGGTCGACCTCCACGGCGTGGACCTCGGCCAAGGCCACCTCCTGGGCGATCGACAGCGCGATCGCGCCCGAGCCGGTGCCGAGATCGACGACGAGCGGGGCGGTCACGTCCATCGCGCGCAGCGTCTCGATGGCCCAGCCCGCCACCACCTCGGTCTCGGGCCGCGGCACGAACACACCGGGCCCGACCGACAGCTCGAGGTAGCGGAAATAGGCGTGGCCGGTGATGTGCTGCAGCGGCTCGCGGGCCTCGCGCCTGGCCACGCCCTCCCAGAACAGCGCGTCGAAGTCGGAGTCCTTGACCGTGTGGAGCTCGCTCCTGCGCACGCCGTGGACGAATGCCGCGATCTCCTCAGCGTCGGTGCGCGGTGAGGGAACACCTGCCTCGGCCAGCCGGGCGGTGGCGAGGGCGATCTCGTCCAGCAGAAATGTCATGAGTGTTGTGCGAGCTTCTCCGCCATCTCGGCGTCGATGAGGGCTTGGGTCACGGCGGTGAGCTCACCGTCGAGAACCTGGTCGAGGTTATACGCCTTGAAGCCGACCCGGTGGTCGGAGATGCGGTTTTCCGGGAAGTTGTAGGTGCGTACGCGCTCGGAGCGGTCGACCGTGCGGACCTGCGACTTGCGCTCGGCCTGCGCGGCGGCCTCGGCCTGCTCCTGGGCGATGGCCAGCAGCCGGGCCCGCAGGATGCGCAGGGCCGACTCCTTGTTCTGGAGCTGGCTCTTCTCGTTCTGGCACGAGACGACCACGCCGGTGGGCAGGTGGGTGATGCGGACCGCCGAGTCGGTGGTGTTGACGCTCTGGCCGCCGGGGCCGCTGGAGCGGTAGACGTCGATGCGCAGGTCGTTGGGGTCGACCTGGACGTCGACGTCCTCGGCCTCGGGGTAGACGAGCACGCCCGCGGCGCTGGTGTGGATGCGGCCCTGCGACTCGGTGACGGGCACCCGCTGCACGCGGTGGACCCCGCCCTCGTACTTGAGCCTGGACCACACGCCCTCGTCGCCCTTGGCCTTGATGCCGACCGTGACGTCCTTGTAGCCGCCCAGGTCGGAGGGCTGGCTGTCGATGACCTCGGTCTTCCAGCCGAGCCGCTCGGCGTATCTCAGGTACATCCGCAGCAGGTCGCCCGCGAACAGCGCGGACTCCTCGCCGCCCTCGCCCGCCTTGATCTCCATGATGATGTCCTTGTCATCGTTGGGATCGCGCGGGATGAGCAGGTGCCTGAGCTTCTCCTCGAGCTGGGGGACGCGCTCCTCCAGCTCGGCCGCCTCGGCCGCGAACGCCTCGTCCTCACCGGCCAGCTCCTTGGCGGCGGTCAGGTCGTCGCGCGTCGAGTCGAGCTCGCGGTACGTCGTGACGATCGGCGTGAGCTGCGAATAACGCCTGCCGAGGGTGCGGGCCTTGTTCTGGTCAGCGTGCACGGCGGGATCGGCGAGCTGCAGCTCCAGCTCGGAATACTCCTTGAGCAACTCGTCGAGATTCACCGTGTGTCCTTAGTCTTGGGGCTTACACCAGCAACGCCGGCCCAGCGCACGCGCGTGCGTCCGGGCCGGCGTCGGTGAAGCTACTTGCCCGTGGCCTTCTTGCCGAAGCGCTTCTCGAAGCGGGCCACCCGGCCGCCGGTGTCGAGGATCTTCTGCTTGCCCGTGTAGAACGGGTGGCAGGCCGAACACACGTCGGCGTGGATGACGCCGTTCTTGGCGGTGCTACGGGTGGTGAACGTGTTACCGCAGGAGCAGCTCACCTGCGTCACGTGGTAGTCAGGGTGGATGTCGCGCTTCATCGCTGTCCTTTCGGGGTGCGGCCGCCGGGTCGCCTTCACGCACGGCGTGAACCGGAACCGCTAAATGGTCAGCTACCAGTGTGCCAGATCGTCCAACCATCCCAGGCCATCGCGCATTCCCGTCAGCGCCCCAGATAGGTGAGTACGGCCAGCACCCGGCGATGATCCTCGGGTGCCGGCCCCAGGGTCAGCTTGGCGAAGATACCGGAAATATGCTTCTCCACCGCGCCTTCCGTGACGACCAGCCGGGCGGCGATGGCGGTGTTGGAGCGGCCCTCGGCCATCAGGGCCAGCACCTCGCGCTCGCGTGGGGACAACGAGTCGAGCGGGGCGCCCCGGCGCTGGCGGCTCAGCAACTGCACGACGACCTCGGGATCGATGACCGTGCCGCCCGCCGCCACCTGCCGCACCGTCTCCAGGAACTCGGCCACGTCCGCCACCCGCTCCTTCAGCAGGTAGCCGACGGCCCTGCCGATGAGGTCGCCGGCATAGCGCTCCTCGACGTACTGCGACAGGACCAGGATCGGGAAGTCCGGCCTGGCCACGCGCACCTGCAGCGCCGCCCGCAGGCCCTCGTCGGTGTGCGTCGGCGGCATGCGTACGTCGACGATGGCCAGGTCGGGCTCGTGCTCCAGGACCGCGGACACCAGCGCGGGCCCGTCGGAGACGGCCGCGACGGTCTCGATGCCGCCGTCGGCGAGCAGACGCGCGAGCCCCTCGCGCAGAAGTACGGAGTCCTCGGCGATGACCACGCGCATGGCCACATGACTACAGTGGACAGCGTTCACCTGTCCACTGCAGGCCGCGGTATGCGCCTACCACTCGCAGGGCAGCTCCGCACGCACGAGAGTGGGCCCGCCCACGGGGCTGTGCAGGACGAGCACGCCGTCGATGGTGGCCGCCCGGTCGGCCAGCCCCGACAGGCCGCCACCCGGGCAGACGACGGCCCCGCCGATGCCGTCGTCCCACACGTCCACGACCACGCCTCGATGGTCCCTGAGCACCGTCACCGACGCCTCGGTGGCGCCGGAGTGCTTGGCCATGTTGGTCAGGCTCTCGGCCACGATGAAGTACGCGATGCTCTCGACCGCGGCGGGCGGCCGCTCCCTCAGCTCGACGGAGACGTCCACGCGGATGGGCGCCCGCGCGGCCAGCCCCGACAGCGCCGCGTCCAGGCCGCGGTCGCTCAGGATGGCCGGGTGGATCCCCCTGGCCAGGTTGCGCAGCTCGGCGATGGCGGCCTTGGTGCCCGCGTGGGCCTGCGCGATGAGCATCCTGGCCTCCTCCGGCTCGCTGTCGAACTTCGACTGCGCCCGCCCCAGGTCCACCGCCACCGACAGCAGCCGCTGCTGCGCGCCGTCGTGCAGGTCGCGCTCGATCCGGCGCCGCTCCGCCTCGGCCGCGTCGATCCCCCTGGCCCTGCTGGCCCTCAGCCGCTCCTCCTGGCTGCCGCCGAGCAGCACCGTCGCCAGCGTCCCGTGCAGCCAGGCCATCCCGCGTACGAGGTACGCCGCGAGCACGAACACCAGCATCCCGAAGACCATGGCGACGACGGCGCCCGGCCAGCTGTCGATGGTCAGCTCCGTGTAGACGTCCGCCGCCGCCCACAGCGCCATCAGGACGGGCTGGATGATCAGCGTCACCGCCGTGAACCACAGCACGACCGACACGGCGGTCTCGACCAGGCCGAGCGGGAGCAGCATCAGCAGGTATCCCAGGTCCTGCCAGGTGGCCGCGTCCCCCAGCAGCCAGCGGAGATGCGCGCCCAGCCCGCGTTCGGGCCTGGCCCGGTACGGGTCGGCGATCTTCACGCCGAACGCCGCGTACATCAGCCGCCTCTCCAGCATCGCCCCGCCGCGCCACATCAGCACCGTGGCCATCATCAGCGGCACGCCGACCCAGACGACGGTGAGCGTGAGCGACGTGGGCACGGCGACGGACAGCGCGACGAACCAGCCGATCCCGGTCACCCCCGTGATCAGCAGGTACGGCGCCGCCCGCCACGTCATGGGGTCCACCACGACCCCCAGCGGCCCCTTGGCCCCGAACGGCACCCGATCCTTCAACGCGGCTGATCGCATGCCTTCAGCCTGCACGCGCGAGGGGCCGCCGTGAATACGGATGGCAACCGGCGTAGGGGTAGGGCTACCCCCACCTACCCAGCCGGCGCGCGAAAGGGGCGGCACGGGGCCGAACCCCATGCCGCCCCTCTCAGGGAGCCGCTAGTCGCGGTCGTTGCTCACCGTGGTCTTCTGGACCTGCAGGAGGAACTCCGCGTTGGACTTGGTCTCCTTCATCTTCTCCAGGAGCAGCTCGAGCGCCTGCTGCATGTCGAGCGCGTGCAGCACCCGGCGCAGCTTCCAGACGATCTGGAGCTCGTCCTTGCCCATGAGGATCTCTTCCTTACGCGTGCCGGACGCGTCCACGTCCACCGCGGGGAAGATGCGCTTGTCGGCCAGCGAGCGGTTGAGCTTGAGCTCGGCGTTGCCGGTGCCCTTGAACTCCTCGAAGATGACCTCGTCCATCTTGGACCCGGTCTCCACCAGGGCCGTGGCGAGGATCGTCAGCGAGCCGCCGTTCTCGATGTTGCGGGCGGCGCCGAAGAAGCGCTTGGGCGGGTAGAGCGCCGTGGAGTCGACACCACCCGACAGGATGCGCCCGGACGCCGGGGCCGCCAGGTTGTAGGCGCGGCCGAGGCGGGTGATCGAGTCGAGCAGGACGACCACGTCGTGGCCCAGCTCCACCAGGCGCTTGGCCCGCTCGATGGCGAGCTCGGCGACCGTGGTGTGGTCTTCGGCCGGACGGTCGAAGGTCGAGTGGATGACCTCGCCCTTGACCGACCGCTGCATGTCGGTGACCTCTTCGGGCCGCTCGTCCACGAGCACGACCATCAGGTGGCACTCGGGGTTGTTGCGGGTGATCGCGTTGGCGATGGACTGCAGCACCATCGTCTTACCGGCCTTGGGCGGCGAGACGATGAGGCCGCGCTGGCCCTTGCCGATCGGCGAGACGAGGTCGATGATCCGCGTGGTGAGGATGTTCGGCTCGGTCTCGAGGCGCAGGCGCTCCTGCGGGTAGAGCGGCGTCAGCTTGTTGAAGTCAGGCCGGTTGCGGGCCTGGTCCGGGTCCATGCCGTTGACGGTGTCGAGGCGGACCAGAGCGTTGAACTTCTCGCGCCGCTCGCCGTCGCGGGGCTGCCTGACGGCGCCGGTGATGACGTCGCCCTTGCGCAGGCCGTTGCGGCGGATCTGGGCGAGCGAGACGTAGACGTCGTTGCTGCCCGGCAGGTAGCCGCTGGTCCTGACGAACGCGTAGTTGTCGAGGATGTCGAGGATGCCGGCGATCGGGATGAGCACGTCGTCCTCACCGACGACGGGCTCGCTGCCCTCGAAGCGGTCACGGCCGCGGCCGCGGTTGCGCTCCCTGAAGCGGCCCCGGCGACCGCGCCCGCGATCGTCGTCGTCGCCGCCGCCGCGCTGGTCGCCGCGCTGGTCGCCGCGCTGGTCGCCGCGCTGGTCGCCGCGCTGGTCGCTCCGGCCCGCGTCGGCGGCGCGCTCGCGCTGCTCGCCGCGGCCACCGTCACGTCCGCCGTCACGTCCACCGTCACGGCCGAGGTCACGACCGCTGTCGCGCCCGCCGTCACGGCCGAGGTCACGGCCACTGTCGCGCCCGCCGTCACGGCTGTCACGGCTGTCACGGCCGCCGTCGCGGCTGCTCTCGACACGACCGCCCTCACCGCGGTCGCTGCCGGAGCGGTCGCCCCGCTCGCGGCGCTCACCGCGGCTGCGGCGCTCGCGACGGCTCTCGCCGCGCTCGGCGCGCGTGTCGCTCTGGCCGCTCTCCACGGCCTGGGCCTGCGGCTCCGCGACCGGCTCGACCGGCGCGGCGGCCGCGACGGGCTCGGGGGCCACGGCGACGGGCTCCGCCGGCTGCGCGACGGGCTGGGCCGCGGGCTCCTCGGCGGTCTTGGCGCGGGAACGTTCCCTGCGCGCACGGGTGGGCCGCTCAGCGGCCGGGGCGGCGTCAGCCGCGGCGGCGGCGGGCGCCTCGGTGGCCGCGGCGG
>NZ_JBSFTC010000108.1:0-32833 GCF_053590415.1 Nonomuraea sp. NPDC003201 | reverse complement strand
CCGACCCCACGGCCCGCCCGCGCGCGGCCGACGTCCTCCGCGTGCTGCTCGGCCAGTCGGTGGCGGCCGCGGTGGCCTCCGTGGACGGTCTTCTCGCCTCCTGAAACTCTTCTGCTGCACAGGGGAGGGTCGATAAGCCCTGAAAGCAGGGCATCAGGTACCTTTCCCCTGGATACGACTCATCCGAAAAGCGCAGAACACTCCAGCATTCCCATAACCTGTGTGTGCCACGCAGAGTGGGGTGAGTCACAATGGCAGCAGAGGAGGCAGAGTGAACACCGAAGACGTGCTGGGCAAGGCCCCCCTGTTCGCCGCACTGGACCGCGAGAGCGCCGCGGCGCTGCGTACGAGCATCACGGAGGTCCAGCTCTCCAAGGGACAGACGCTCTTCCACGAGAACGAGACCGGCGACCGGCTCTACGTCGTGCTGGAAGGCAAGATCAAGCTGTCCCGCACCTCGCCCGACGGACGGGAAAACCTGCTGAGCGTGCTCGGGCCGAGCGAGATGTTCGGCGAGCTGTCGCTGTTCGACCCGCGACCGCGTACGGCCTCGGCGACGGCGCTGACCGACGTACGGCTGGCCGGGCTCGGCCACGACGACCTGCGCCCCTGGCTGACCGGCCGCCCCGAGGTGGCGCTCCACCTGCTGCGCGCGCTCGCCCAGCGGCTGCGCCGCACCAACGACGTGCTGGCCGACCTGGTCTTCACCGACGTGCCCGGGCGCGTGGCCAAGCAGCTGCTCGACCTGGCCGAGCGGTTCGGCACCAAGACGGATGACGGCCTGCGGGTGCACCACGACCTGACGCAGGAGGAGCTGGCGCAGCTCGTCGGCGCCTCGCGCGAGACGGTCAACAAGGCGCTGGCCGACTTCGCCCAGCGCGGCTGGCTGCGGATCGAGGCCAAGGCCGTGGTGATCCTCGACATGGACCGCCTCTACAACCGGTCCAGGTAGTCGAGCTGGGCCACGACCGACATCTCGGCGGCGGCCCAGAGCGAGCGGTCGACGTCGGCGTACACGATCTTGACGATCTCCCGCGGCGTGCGCGCGCCCTGGGCGCGCGCCGCCCTGATCTGGTCGAGGCGCTGCCGCCGGTGCGCGATGTAGCCGTCGAGCGCGGCGATCGGGTCGGCCAGCACGGGACCGTGGCCGGGCAGCAGCGCCCGCGCCTCCAGGCCCTCCGCGGCCGCCCTGAGCCGGTCGAGGCTGCGGAGATAGTCGGCCAGGCCGCCGTCGCGGGCGATGATCGTGGTGCCCCTGCCGAGCACGGTGTCGCCGGTCAGCATCGCGCGGTCCTGCGGCAGCCAGAAGCAGAGCGAGTCGAACGAGTGGCCCGGCGTGCCGTACACGTGGAGCTCCAGGCCCGCCACGCTCACCACGTCGCCGTCGTCGAGCCCCTCCTCGCCCAGCCGGTGCCGCGGATCGAGCGCCCGGACGGGCGCTCCCACCATCTCGGCGAAGCGTCTGGCGCCGCCGCTGTGGTCGAAGTGCCCGTGGGTGAGCAGGATCTCGGTGACGCGCCGCTCCCCGAGATGATCGCGTACGCGGCGCAGATGCGACTCGTCCTCCGGCCCGGGGTCGACGACCACAACCTCGTCCCCGCCGATGACCCAGGTGTTGGTGCCGTCGAGCGTCATGGCGGACGGGTTGGGCGCGAGCAGGTTCTCGGCGTGCTCGGTACGGGAGCCGTCGGGCGTCCCGATCGGGATGTGCAGCCCGCTCACCGGGTCACCAGCCGCATCTCGCCCTGGATCTCCACGGCCTTCGGCATGATCGGCACGATCTCCCTGGGCTCGGCCAGGATCCCCGCCATGCCGCCGTGGGCCGCCAGCTCGCTCAGCGTGTGGTACGTCGGCGGCATCAGGAAGATCTCCCCCCGGTGCGCCAGCTCGATCGCCTCCGCGGGGCGCTTCCAGGCCACCTGATCGGCCTCACCGCCGACGTCACGGGTGCGCTGGCCCTCGGGGAGCACGGCGACGAAGAACCGCGTGTCGAAGCGCCTGTGCTCGATCTCCGGGGTGATCCAGTGGGCCCACGGTTTGAGCAGGTCGGACCGGAGAACCAGGCCGCGCCTGGCGAGGAAGTCGGCGAAGCCCAGGCTCCTGTCGATCAGCGCCAGCCGGTCGGACTCCCAGTCGTCGCCCGTCGTGTCGGCGACCACGGAATCGGGCCCGGGACCGGCCAGCAGCACGCCGGACTCCTCGAACGTCTCGCGTACGGCCGCGCACACCAGCCCGCGCGCGACCTGCTCGCTCGCGTTGAAGACCGTGCCCCACTCGGCCGGTGACGGGCCGGCCCAGGCCACGGCCTGGTCGGTGTCGCGGGCGTCCACCGAGCCGCCGGGGAAGACGTACGCGCCCGCCGCGAAGGCCATCGTGGCCTTCCGCCGCAGCAGGTAGACCTCCGGTGAGGCACTCTCTCGCAGGATCACCACGGTGGCGGCATCGCGGGTCGGGACCGGCTCGACCCGCCCGGCGAGGAGGTCCCGCGCCCGCGCGGCTAGCTCGGCTGGAAGCGGCAATCCGGTCACATCGGTCATAGTGCCTCAGGGTATGAACTGTTCCTCATATTCGCCATGCAGGTCCGTAGTTCTGCCGCAACCCTTTGCCGCCCTCTCTGAGTCGCGACAAATAAGCATCGCTCATACGTTCGACAGTACACAAACTCTTGGTAGTATTGCGATCACACATTGTGGCGATTAGGTGGGTGGGGTGCAGGTCTCGCAATACACGGATCGGTGCCGCCTCTCAGCCCAAGGAGCGGCGCATGAGTAAGCTCACCGCGACCGCACCGTGCACCGCTCATACCGCGATGGTGGAGAAGACCGGCGAGGTCGTTGCTCAGCCGCTGCTGGTACGACGAGTGGCCTGGCTGACCTGCCTGGCGCGGGAGTGGGATGGGCGTGGGCGTACTGCCCGGCCTGTGGTCTTTCCTGTGATCGGGATTGGGGGGCGGCTGAGCGGATCGTCTCCCGCGGCCTGCTCGGCCAGCACGCCACCAGCACCCACCGCACTACCGGTACCCGCACCATCTCCACGGCGGTGGAGGGCAACGTGGCCCGCGCCCGCCGGCCGCGCAGGCCCGCCCGGGCGGCCCGGCGCGCCCGCCGCACCCAAACCGATCTGCACCCCCGACCGGCGGCACGCGATAGGTCCAAGACCGTCCTACCCCGAAACGCCCCGGACGCCCCCCAAGCAACTCGGGCAACAATGCGACAGCCTCCAGCCGTGTGCCCGACCGACGCACGGTGCCCGCCCCGCCCCCCACAGGGAGTAGACAGCGTCCGGCGGGCCATGCACCTCAGCCGTACCCGGCAGGGCATGTCAGGAATTCTCACCACCGAACCGGCTTCCACCACACCAGAGCCACCCCTGTGCTCGCACTTACCGAACACGGGAACGGCTCACGCTACGCCGGTCCGAGTTACCCGATTCCTTCTGGGAACTAAAGGGAATTCAAGACGCTACTTCGGCGATCAGCTCCACTTCCACAGGCGCGTCCAGCGGGAGGACGGCCACGCCCACGGCGCTGCGGGCATGCCTGCCCGGCTCGCCCAGCACCTCGGCGAGCAGCTCGCTGGCGCCGTTGCCGACCTTGGGCTGCTCGGTGAAGGACGGCTCGCTGGCCACGAACACCACGACCTTGACGATCCGTACGACCTTCTGCAGGTCGCCCACCTCGGCCTTCAGGGCGGCAAGCGCGTTGAGTGCGCAGATGCGGGCCTGCTCCGCGCCCTCCTCCGTGGTCAGGTCGGCCCCGAGCTTGCCGGTCCGCTGCAGCTTGCCGTCGACGAACGGCACCTGCCCGGAGGTGTAGACGAGGTTGCCCGTGCGCACGGCCGGCACGTAGGCGCCCGCCGGCGCCGCCACCTCGGGCAGCGTCAGGCCGAGATCCGCGATCTTCTGCTCGGGGGTCACTGCTTCTCCCTCTTGAAGTAGGCGACGAGCTGCTCCGGCGAGGCACCCTGAACGATCTGGACCAGCTCCCAGCCGTCGGAGCCGAAGTTGTCCAGGATCATCTTGGTGTTGTGGATCAACACCGGGGCGGTGAGGTACTCCCATTTCTTCATGAAGGTCAGCTTCTCATAAGAAACCCGCCCGCCGGCCTGCCTTGTGCCTGCTCAAGACGGTGGTCGCCGTTAAGTTCCCGCCAGGGTGTGAGGAATCTCAAACGGTGGTCGTCGGCTTCCGGCAAGTGACCCTTCGGTAGCCTCGAATAGTGGACTCTCCGGACACGGATTGGGCCGGTGTGCGGCTGCACGTCGTCACCGGCAAGGGCGGCACCGGCAAGACGACCGTGGCCGCCGCTCTCGCGCTCGCGCTGGCCGCGGGCGGTCGCAAGGTGCTCCTCGTCGAGGTCGAGGGCAGGCAGGGCATCGCGCAGATCTTCGACCTGCCGCCGCTGCCCTACGAGGAGCGCAAGATCGCCGTGGCGCCCTCCGGCGGCGACGTGTACGCGCTGGCCATCGATCCCGAGGAGGCCATGCTCGAGTACATGGAGATGTTCTACGGGATGCGCCGGGCAGGCCGGGCGCTGACCAAGATGGGCGTCGTCGACTTCGCCACCACCGTGGCCCCCGGCTTCCGCGACGTGCTCGTCACGGGCAAGACGACCGAGGCCGTGCGCAGGCGGGGCAAGAACGGCCGCCGGATCTACGACGCGGTCGTGCTCGACGCGCCGCCCACGGGCCGCATCACGCGCTTCCTGAACGTCACCCAGGAGGTGGCGGGCCTGGCCAAGGTCGGGCCGATCAAGAACCACTCCGACCTGGTCCACGGGGTCGTGAAATCTCCTGAGACGGCGGTGCACTTCGTGACGCTGCTGGAGGAGATGCCCGTGCAGGAGACGCTCGACGGCATCACCGAATTGCGTTCGGCCGGGCTCCCCACAGGGGGAATTTTCGTCAACATGGTGCGTGAATCACTGATCCCACAGGCAGCTCTTGACACAGCTGTCAAGGGCCGCTTCGACCCGGGGGAGCTCGTGCTCGGGCTGAAGGCCGCCGGGGTGGCCGACGGGGCGGAGGCCTCGGCGATCGCCGAGGCGCTCGCGGAGGAGATCTCCGAGCACGCCCACCGCACCGAGCTGGAGCGCGCCGAGCGCGAGTCGCTGGGCGAGGCCGGGCTGAAGAGCTACGAGCTGCCACTGCTGGCCGACGGCGTCGACCTGGCCGGCCTGTACGAGCTGGCAGAGAGCATGCGCACCCAAGGAGCAGCGTGAAGAAGCCCGCCGCACTCGACATCGACGCGATACTCGACGACCCCGGCACCAGGATCATCGTCTGCTGCGGGGCAGGCGGGGTGGGCAAGACCACGACCGCCGCGGCGCTCGGGCTGCGGGCCGCCGAACGCGGCAGGTGCGCCGTCGTGCTCACCGTGGACCCCGCGCGCCGGCTGGCCCAGTCGATGGGGCTGACCGAGCTCGACAACACCCCGCGGCTGGTCAGCTCGCCCGAGGGCGGCGGCCAGCTCTACGCGATGATGCTCGACATGAAGCGCACGTTCGACGAGATCATCGAGGCGCACGCCGATCCCGTGCGGGCCCGCCAGATCCTGTCGAACCCCTTCTACCAGTCCCTCTCCTCCAGCTTCGCCGGCACGCAGGAGTACATGGCCATGGAGAAGCTGGGCCAGCTGCGCCGGTCGGACGAGTGGGACCTGATCATCGTGGACACGCCGCCGTCGCGGTCCGCGCTCGACTTCCTCGACGCGCCCGAGCGGCTCGGGCGCTTCCTCGACGGACGGTTCATCCGGCTGCTGACGGCACCGGCCAAGGCCGGCGGACGCAGCGCCTTCCGGCTCCTCAACGCCGGGTTCGGGTTGATGGCCGGAGCGATGACCAAGCTGCTCGGCGCGCAGGTGATCAAGGATCTGCAGACGTTCGTCTCCGCGCTCGACGCCGTCTTCGGCGGCTTCAGGCAGCGGGCCGAGATGACGTACCAGCTGCTGCAGGCCCCCGGCACGGCCTTCCTCGTGGTGGCCGCGCCCGAGCGGGACGCCATGCGGGAGGCGTCCTACTTCGTCGAAAGGCTCGCCGAAGAGCGCATGCCACTGGCCGGCCTGGTGGTCAACCGTGTGCACATGTCACCCGCCTCGGTCCTCTCGGCCGCCCGTAGCGCCGCGGCCGCCGAAGACCTGGAGGCGCGGGGCGAGCATGAGCTGACCGCCGCCGTGCTGCGGCTGCACGCCGGGCGAATGCAGCTCACCGCTCGCGAGCATCGCGAGCAGGAGCATTTCGTCTCGGCCCACCCCACGGTGCCCGTGGTGCAGGTTCGCGCCATGTCCGAGGACGTCCACGATCTCACTGGTCTGCGGCAGATCGGGGACTTGCTGGCGAGCGCATGAAAGTACGGCCGGCGGACGGCGCCGGCCGTACTACGGCTCGCCGGGCTTGGATCAGCCCGCGATCAGCTCGTTGGTTCGTTCGTACTCTTCCTTGGCCGACTCGAGCAGGTCTCGCCACGAGTCCACGTCAGGCCGCCGTCGAAGCAGCGCACGCCGTTCGCGCTCGGTCATACCGCCCCACACCCCGAACTCGATGCGATTGTCCAGCGCATCGGCGAGGCATTCAGTACGAACCGGGCAACCCCGGCAGATGAGCTTGGCCCTGTTCTGCGCGGCGCCCTGCACGAACAGGGCATCCGGATCCGCACCCTTACAGGCGGCACGGGAGGTCCAATCCGTGATCCACATTGTTCGACCCCACTCCCCTTAGGTGGTCAGTCGTCATTTGGGGCCGACGGGCGCGGGCGCCGAGCCTCCGTATTCAGTTGCCGCAGGGAGAACGTACGCAACTACACGTTCGGGCCGACAGACCCCAGAGGACCAATTTCTCGCGGCCATCTTGACCGGGAATGACTAGTCACCCCCATCAGTCAAGGCGAAATGGTGTCGCGCTACCGATTCGGTCAGTCTTTCCACGTACTCTTGGTAGCGTGCAAGCGCAGCGCAAAGATCGCTCCAACCCCGTCCTCGGCATCCTGCGTCTGATCATCGCCGGATCGGTCGCCGGGGTGCTGGCCGCGGCCGTGGCCCTGCCTGCGGTCGGAGGGGCGGGGATCTCCACGAAGAGCGCTGTGGAAAGCCTCAACCTCAAGCCTGAAGAGCTCGACGAACCCCCTCTTCCCGAGCGCACCATCCTGAAGGATGCCAACGGCAAGCAGTTCGCGCAGTTCTACTTTGAAAACCGGCAGTCTGTCCGCCTTGACCAGGTCGCCCCGATCATGCAGACGGCGCTGATCGCGATCGAGGACTTCCGTTTCTACCAGCACGGGCCGATCGATGTTGAGGGAACGGCCAGAGCGCTCATGAAGAATTTGTCGGGCGGCGGCGTGATGCAGGGCGGCTCGTCGATCACTCAGCAGTACGTCAAGCAGGTGCTGGTCAACGCGGCCGAGACGCCCGAGGCGCAGGCGGCGGCCATCGCCCCGACGCTCTCCCGCAAGCTGTCCGAGTTGCGCAACGCGATGGCGATCGAGAAGAAGTACTCGAAAGACCAGATTCTCGAGAAATATCTGAACATCGCCTACTTCGGCGCGGGCGCCCACGGCATCCAGGCCGCGGCCCGGCGCTTCTTCGACAAGCCCGCCTCCGAGCTCAGCCTCGTCGAGAGCGCCACCCTGGCCGGCGCCGTCCAGAACCCCGCCCGCACCGACCCCAGCGTCGGCCCCGAGTCGCGGGCACGGCTGCTGCAGCGGCGCAACATCGTCCTCGACCGGATGGCCGAGATCGGCAAGATCTCGCGGCAGGAGGCCGACGAGGCCAAGGCGAAGAAGCTGGGCTGGAAGAACATCAAGGCGCCCGGCGGCTGCGAGGCCAGCAAATATCCGTACTTCTGCCTCTACGTCCAGTACGAGATCCTCAACAACGAGGACTTCGGCAAGAACCAGGACGAGCGCAAGAAGCTGCTCCAGCGGGGCGGTCTGACGATCAAGACCACGATCGACCCGAAGATGCAGGCCGCCGCCGACAAGGCGATCAAGAAGTACGTCTCCAAGAAGGACAAGCCCGTGGCCTCGCAGGCCATGGTCGTTCCCGGCACCGGCGAGATCAAGGCCATGGCCGCCTCGCGGAAGTTCGGCGGGAGCAAGAAGAAGAACGAGATGAGCTACAACATCGTGGCCGACGCGGCACACGGTGGCGGTCGCGGGTTCCAGCAGGGCTCGACGGCCAAGGTCTACACGCTGGCCACGGCGCTGGAGGAGGGCCTGAAGTACGGCGACGGCTTCCCGGCGCCGGCGGGCTACCAGGCCGGCGGCTACAGCACGTTCAAGAACTGCAAGGGCGAGAACGTCGGCGACCCGTCCCACACCGTGCACAACTCCAGCGAGGGCGGCGGCGGCTTCAAGACGCTGCAGACCGGCACCTGGGGCTCGGTCAACACCTTCTTCCTCAAGCTCGAGGAGAAGGTCGGGCTCTGCAGCGTGGTCAAGATGGCCAAGAAGCTCGGGGTCAAGCGGGCCGACGGGCAGAAGCTGTCGGAGGTGGAGACGTTCACGCTGGGGGTCAACGAGGTCGACCCCGTGACGATCGCCAGCTCGTACGCCGTCTTCGCCTCGCGCGGGCAATACTGCAAGCCGCTGGCGATCACGGAGATCAAGGACAGGAACGGCAAGGCGAAGCAGTACAAGCCGAAGTGCTCCCAGGTCCTGGAGGAGGAGGTCGCCGACGCGGTCAGCGGCATCCTGTCCGGCGTGTTCACCAAGGGCACGATGACGGAGGTGGGCGGCATCGGGCGCGACGCGGCCGGCAAGACCGGCACGACCGACAACTACGCGTCGGCCTGGTTCGCCGGTTACACCCCCAACATGTCGTCGGCCGTCAGCCTGGGCGACCCGCGCGGCACCAGGGGCAACGAGCTGATCGGGGTCACGATCGGGGGCCGCTACTACTCGTACGTGTACGGGGCCTCCATCTCCGGGCGGATCTGGAAGGACGCGATGCTGACCGCCCTGAAGGGGGTCGAGGCCGCGGAGTTCACGCCGGTGGACCAGTCGCGGTTCGGCGGGTGCACGGAGAACTGCGCGCCGAAGAAGCCCGAGAAGAAGGACAAGGACGAGGAAGGGCCGCCCACCAACGGGGACGGCGACCCGTTCGACATCTTCGACCCGCCGAACGGGGACCGTGGGGACGGGCCTGGTAACGGTCGCGGCAACGGCGGCCCGGGCAACGGCCGCGGCCGCTAGCTCCAAGGCCCACTTCGGGTTCCCGCCGCCTGACAGCCTGAGGCCTCCGCTTCGGGGCCGCCGTCAGACGGGCCTGAGGCTCGCTCCAGGCCCCGCCGCCTACCCGTGCGGCGGGGACCCGCCTCCCGGCCCGCTGAGACCGCCTACAAGCCTTTCTGAGGGCCCAGCAGTCCGAGGGCCCTCCAGGACCCCACGCAAGCCACCAACCCGAGCCCTGAGCCCTCTGTGGCGCCACAGGCCCCGGCAGCGGGCGATGGAACACCCGGGAGGCTGCTCTACCCCGCCAGCCGTGCGCGGACGATGGCGGCCACGCGGCCACCCTCGGCCCGCCCGGCGATCTTCGGGTTGACCGCCTTCATGACCTGCCCCATGGCCTGCGGCCCGGCGGCGCCCGTCTCCGCGATGGCGGCGTCGACGATGGCGCCCAGCTCCTCGTCGCTGAGCTGCGCCGGCAGGTACTCCTCCAGCACCGCCTGCTCGTCCAGCTCGGCCTGCGCCTGCTCGGCCCGCCCCGCGTTGCCGAACGCCTCGGCGGCCTCCTTGCGCTTCTTGGCCTCCTTGGTCAGCACCTTGATGACCTCGTCGTCGGTCAGCTGCCTGGCCTCCTTGCCGGAGACCTCCTCGACGTTCACCGCGGCCAGTGCCATCCGAATCGTCCGGAGACGCAGCTCGTCCCGGCTCTTAAGCGAGGCCGTCAGATCGGCCTTCAGCTTGTCCTTCAATGCGCTCATGCGCTCCATCTTGCCGTCTGCGCGGACTGTCCGGACGCCGCGCACCCGATGTCGGGCATCATGAGTAGGTGAGGAAAGCCGTCGCAGTGCCATTGTCCATGCTCGGTCTCGGCCTGGCCGGGCTGGGTTACGCCTCTGTGGTGGAGCGCAACTGGTTCCGCCTGCGCCGCTTCGACGTGCCGGTGCTGGAGCGCGGTCAGCGTCCCGTACGCATTCTCCACCTGTCGGACCTGCACCTGACGCCGCGCCGTACGATGCTGATCAACTGGGTCCGCTCCCTGGGCTCGCTGAAGCCGGACCTGGTGGTCAACACCGGCGACTCGATCGCGCACCCGGACGCCGTCCCCTCGCTCCTGCACGCCCTGGAGCCCCTGCTGTCCCGCCCGGGCCTGTTCGTCTACGGCTCCAACGACCTGTACGCGCCCAAGCCCAAAAACCCGGCCCGCTACCTCTGGCGCACCTCCAAGAACGACCGCCGCCAGCACGTGCCCTCCCTGCCCTGGGAGGAGCTGGGGGCCGGCATGGCGGCCGAGGGCTGGCTCGACATGAACAACACCACGGCCCGCATCAAGGTGGGCGATCTCGACGTGGCGGTGGCGGGCATCCACGACTCCCACATCAACCGCGACCGCTACGACCTCGTCGCCGGTCCGGCCCCCGCCGACGCCGACCTCCGGCTGGGCGTCATGCACTCCCCCGAGCCCCGCAACATGACCCGCTTCGCCGCGGACGGCTACCAGTTCCTGCTGGCCGGCCACACCCACGGCGGCCAGCTCTGCATCCCGTTCTACGGTGCCCTGGTGACCAACTGCGGCATCGATCGGGCCCGCGTGAAGGGTCTGAGCCGCCACGACAACGCCTGGCTCCACGTCTCGGCCGGCCTCGGCACCTCCCCTTACGCCCCCGCCCGCTTCGCCTGCTTCCCGGAGGCGTCACTGCTCACCCTTGTTCCTCGCCGTTGAGGCGGTCACAAGTACCTTGGGAGTCCGCTAGACTTTTCCAAGCACGCGCAAGACCGGCGTGCACCGGGGTGTAGCGCAGCTTGGCAGCGCGCTTCGTTCGGGACGAAGAGGTCGTGGGTTCAAATCCCGCCACCCCGACCCAGGTAGAAGGCCGCTTCCGATTTTCGGAAGCGGCCTTTCTCGTTGCCCGGGTGCCTGGAGAGACATCCGGGCCTTTCTCTGGACGGCCTCGCCGCGACACGGATGCTGGTGAACCATGACCGAAAGTCCCATGCCCGCCGGCGAACTGCTGGAGATCGCCGACGCCCTCCTCCCCGGCCACTCCCTCGACTCCGCCCGGGTCACCGAGGGCAATCTCCATCACGTCGTACTCCTCCCGGGAACCGCGGCCGTACGGGTGAGCAAGCGGCCGTCGTCGGCGGAGGCGATGCCGCGCCGCATGGAGGCGTTGCGGGAGATCGCCGGCGCCGGGCTGCCCTTCGCGGTGCCGGAGCCGCTCACACCCGTGACCCGGTTCGGTGAGCGCGCGGCGGTCGCCGTTTCGTGGATCGGCGGGGAGGAGCAGCCCGAGGGGCAGGGCGATCCGGATCAGATCGGAAAGTTGCTCCGTGCCGTGCGGGAGGTGCCCGTCACGCCGCGGCTGAGGCAACTGCTCAACGCCCCCAGGGAGCAGGGCTGGGCCGAGGTTCTGGCCCAGCAGGTGGTGCCGCGCCTGCCGGACAGGTGGCGGGATGAGTGCCGCAGGCGCCTGGAGGCGGCATCGGCCCTGGAAGCCGTACCGGATGCGCTGGTCCACGGCGACCTGGGCGGCGCCAACGTGCACTGGGGCCGGGACGGCCGGTTGGTCGGCGTCCTCGACTGGGACCAGGCCCATCTGTTCGACCCCGCCGTCGACGCGGCCCTGATGGCCTGGCACGGCTGGGACACGATCAGGCTGGCCGTGGACCCCGAGACCTACCGGCGCGCCCGCGCCTATGACGCTCCGTTCGGGGTGGGGCATCTCGTCGGGATCCTTGACGGCCGTCCGCTGGTGAACGTCGACGGGTACGTGCGCAGCATCGTCTCCTGGCTCGAGACGCCATCCTAACGGTCTGTGATTTTGCGGTCACCATAGGGTCTCTTGGTACAGTGAGTACGTACAAGTCGTCCAAGGAGAACTAAGTGCCGGCCGGATCCGACCCCCGCGCGTTGTACGAACGCGTCGCGGACACCCTGCGCACGTCGATAGAGCGAGGCGAACTGGCGCCAGGAGACACGGTGCCGCCAGAGCAGGAATTGGCAGAGAGACATGGCGTGTCGCGTCAGACGGTGCGGCAGGCGTTGCAGCAGCTCACCAACGAGGGGCTGCTCAGCAGCGGGCGGGGCCGCGGCCGTACCGTGCGCTCGCAGGCGCGCCTGCGCTGGCATCTGTCCCACTTCGAGCACCGGGGAGGCCACAGCGCCGACGCGGACGCGTGGGCGACCGAGGTCCAGGACCAGGGCCGCGTCCCCCTGCAGGAGGTGAGCGTCGGCCTGGAGATCCCGCCGAAAGCGGTGGCCGAACGCCTCAACCTCGACGCCGAGAAGGACATCGTGGTGGTCCGGCGCAGGGTGCGGTACGTGGACGACGTTCCCTTCCAGGTGGCCGACAGCTACTTCCCGGAGGACCTGGCCAGAGGGACGGCGCTGATGCGGCCGAAGAACGTGAGCGCCCCCGGTGGCCTGCTCGCGTCCATCGGTCACCCTCAGCACCGGCTGGTGGACGAGATCCAGGTAAGGATGCCCACCAAGGACGAGTCCGCCCGGCTGGGGCTGCCCGCGGGCACGCCGGTGGCCGAGCACATGCGTACCGGCTATGACGCCGAAGGCAGGCCGGTGCGGGTGATGGTCACGGTCGCACCGGGAGACCGGCACACCCTCGTCTACGAACTCGATGCTTCATGACCGTGGCCGAGGCCGTGGACCTTTTCCACAGTGACCCCATGACGCAGCCGCTGACCTACCCGGGACACGCCCCTGCCACCTCCGGCGTGCTGGTGGACGACACGTACCTGCAGCTGCGCTTAGAGGAGGGCGCCCCGGCGGACGACTGGCAGGCCGGAGACGAGACGCTGGGCGAGCTCCTGGCGCGGCTCGACCGTTCCCCGATGTCGGAGCGCCACCCGGTCGTCGCCGTGGGCTCCAATGCCTCGCCCGGTCAGATGCGCCGCAAGTTCGCCGGCCATGGGATCCCGCCGGTCATCCCCATGACGCTCGCCGAGGTGGACGGCATCGCTCCGGGCTTCTCCGCGCACGTCAACCGGTGGGGATACGTGCCGGCAGTGCCGGTGGAGGCCCCGGGGGAGACCTCGCGGCTCTTCGTGCTCTGGCTCGAGGAACGCGAGCTGGCCGCGCTCGACCTCACCGAACCGAACTACTGGCGCCGCCGCCTGCCCGCCGAGCGCCATCCTGTGACGCTCGAATCCGGAGCCCGGCTGCCGCACTGCTTCGTCTACGTCGGCCGGCATGGGTGCCTGGTGGATGAGACGGGTGCGGCCAGACGGCTCGCGGATCAGCGGGCGCTCATCCAGTGCCTTCTGGACGAGTCCCCTGAGCTGCGTCGTCTGTGCGGGAGCACGGCCGAGGAGTTCGTCGCGTCCGTACGGGACGAGGCGCTCCGTGACACGATCTACCGGCTCTTCCCGGCAGAGCGACGCACGATGTCCCAGCCCGGCCTCGTAGATCTGCCGCCCCCGCAGTCCCTCATTCGCAGATCGCGAGCCATGTAAGCAGGGCTTGCCACCAGGGTCGTCAGGTTCCAAGGACCGACGTAACTCCAGCTGAGGTGCACAGGCCGGTCTTCAGCGCTGGTGTCGCGGATTCTTGGGTCGTCGCGCCTCATCGGTTTCGGTCTGATCAGCCATAAGCAGATTTATTGGCTGCTGGTGGGCAATGCACCCTACGGTGTCGCCGTGAAGACAACGCTGATCACAGGTGGCGCGGGTGGAATCGGGCTCGCACTCGCCAAGCGGCTGGTCGCCGACGGGCAGGCGGTTGCCGTCACCGGCCGCGACGAGGCCAGGCTCGCCCAGGTACCCGGCGTGTTACGCCTGCCGGGAAACGCCACCGACTATGACGCCGTACAGGATGCCGTGGCGGCGACCGTCAAGGAGTACGGCAGGCTCGACCACGTTGTCGCCAACGCCGGCTTCTCCACCCACGGCCCGCTCACCGAGACCGACCCGGACCGGCTGCGCGACATGGTCCTCACCAACGTGCTCGGCCCCGCCCTGCTCGTGAAGGCCGCGTTGCCCGCGCTGCGCGAGACCCGCGGCCGGATCGTGCTGGTCGGCAGCGTCGCCGGGTTCATCCACTCTCCGGGCAACATGTACTCGGTGACGAAGTGGGCGGTGACCGCGCTCGCCGAGAACACCCGCATGCTCGTGACCGGTGACGGCGTCGGCGTGACGCTGATCGCGCCCGGCCGGGTGGACACCTCGTTCTGGCCGGACGGCCGCCCTGCCGGGCCGATGCTCAGCGCGGAGAACATCGCCGACGCCATCGCCTGGGCGCTGGCCCAGCCCGAAGGCGTGGACGTGAACACGGTCGTCGTGCGCCCCACCGGCCAGCCCACCTGATGCCCGCCTTCTGCTCCGGCGGCAGCGTCGCCATGACGCTGCCGGTCCCGCAGTCGCCCGCGCCGGTGGTCGAGGGCTCTCGCGGGCGTCATAGGTCGGGAAGGTCGTCGCCGAACGACAGGTGCTCGGTGACGATGCCAAAGACGTACAGCAGAGAGCGCAGGGCGTCATCGGCAAAGACGCGTTGAGTGGAGATGACCTTTCGGATCCGCTCCGGTGAGACGGCGTCGCCGGTAGCAGCCTTGATCCAGGCAGCTATGTGCCGGTGAAGGTCAGCGTTCTGGGCACAGGCCACTTCGGGCAGCGGAGCATCGTACGCCTCGGCGCAGTGCTCATTGAGATACAGCTCCCAGCGAGTCTCGCCGTCGGCCGCCCCCATCACGTGCGCAAAGTCGCTGTCCAAGACAAAGGCCAACAGGGCGTGCCCGCTCGTCTGCGCCAGTACGGCTTCAGGATCCTCGACCGCCGAAATCTCCGTCTCGGCGACCGACCATCCCGGGGCGGCCACTTCCTCCCAGGCATCCGGGCCCCAGGAATCACCGGCGGGAAGGATGTTCACCGCGTCGTTCGAGGCCTGACATGCGAGGTAAGCGGCCCAGGTGCCCACGGAACCCTCCGACGTCGGGTGTGCATAGGTGGGCGACCTTACCGAGCCGTTTTGACCGGACAAGTGATGTACGTCCTTCTGACCCGCCGCACCTGGTCGAGGAGAACTAGGGAGCGTCGACTCGCCAGGCGAGCACGCGGCCGTAGTGGGACTGGCCGTACACGTGCAGGCTCCCGCGGATGGTCGTCGCGGCGACCGAGCGGACCGGGCGGGCGAACGCGCCCAGGACGGCGAGGCGGCGCTGGGAGGCGGCGTCCCAGAGGGTGACCGTGCCGTCCTCGGTCCCGGTCACCAGCAGGAGCCGGTCCCCGTGCTCGGCCAGGCTCAGGCAGGTGACGGTCGAGGTGTGCGATATCCACTCGCGGCGTTCCCAGGCGGTGGTGTCCCACAGGTGTACGTACCTGCCGCTGGCGACGGCGAGCACGTCTCGGTCGGCGATCCGGCCCATGGCCAGCCCCTCCCCGGTGTCGTCCACGTCGAGCACCTGGAGGTGGCGGCCGGTCAGCGGGTCCCAGAGGTCCACCTCGTTGTCGCGCCGGGTGGCCAGCACCGGCTGGTCCCCGGCCCTGCCGAAGGCGCTCTCGCTCAGCGTGAACCCCCACCTGGGCAGCCTGGACACGCACTCCTGCGTGACCGGGTCCCACACCTCGGCCCCGGCTGCGAGCAGTACGCGGCCGTCGACCTCGCCGAAGGCGAGAGCGGTGGGTGAGGCGTGGCCGCTGGTGCCGAAGGTGACCCGGCCGCCCGTGGGGTCGTCCTTCCGCGCGACCCCGCGGATCTTGCTCAGCGGCTGCCACAGCATGGTGCCGTACGCGGCGCAGCCGCCGCTCGCGAGGTACGGCCGACCGGCAACGTTTCCGGCCGCGAGCCCTCGGCAGCAGTGGTCGTACGGCGAGAGGTCGCAGTCGTGGCCGCGGCCGCTCTGGCGGCAGCCCACCGAACCGATCTTCTCTCCGCTCACCGCGTCCACGACGAGCACGGTGTCACTGTGCGTGCCGATGGCCAGGGCGGGCGCGCCCTGCGCCGTGGTGAACAGCGCCAGCCCCGACCCGCCGTAGCCGATCCGCCGGTGCCGGTGCGGCGTCTGCGCGTCCCAGAGCTGCACCGTCCCGTCGAGTCCGGCCGTGGCCAGGCAGAGGCCGCCCTCCAGGCTCCCGAACGCGGCGGCCGTGATCAGGCGGGTGTCCGCGTCCAGGTGGACGTCCGTCCCGTCGCCCACGTACGTGATCACGGCCTTCGCGGGCCGTTCCCACGCCCGGCCGGTGTCGGTGTGGTTCGCCACGAGCATCACGTTCTGCCCGGCGTGGGTGGTCATGGCCATCGGACCCTGGTCGCGGTCGAACCCCCGGCCGCGGGCCCGGTCGCCGAGGTTGTCCAGTTTCAGGTAGACCACCTCGCGGCTCTGCACCGTGTAGTCCGGCGGGTGTTCGATCCGGACCACCACGCCGATCTCGGGCCGCCCGTTCCACACGCCCACGAGCAGGGGCGGAGCGAACCCGTCGTTCTCCAGGTCCGGCCAGACCTCGTTCAGTCCGGCGGTGCCCAACCGCTCGCCGGTGGCCGGGTCCCACACGTACAGCGCGTCGTAGCCCACAGAGGCCAGCACCGTGCGGTCGCCCAGCTTCGCCACCGCGAGGTCGAGCACCGTTTCGTCCCATTCCGCGCGCAGCTCGCGTACGAGATCGCCGGTGATCGGGTCCAGCAGGTCGACGCGCCCGTCATGGTCGGCGGCCAGGATCTCGTCATCGTCGTACCCGATCGCCACGGCGAGCAGCACCCGCCCGCCCTCGGCCGCGACGAAGGCCAGGGCCGACGGGTGGCCCGCGGTCGTCTCGCGGGCGAACCCGCGCGCTCCGGTGAGCGGGTCCCAGGTACGGATGGTGCCGTCGTGATCGCCGCCGGCCAGCACCGGACGGCCGTTCACCACGCCGAACGCCAAGGCGCGCACGCTCGCCGTAAGGCCCTCCAGGTCCGGCCCCGACTGGTCGAACGCGTCGCGCAGCCGCACCACGTGGTCGTCGCCGCCACTGGCCACGAACGTACGGCCCCCGAACTCGCCCACCGCCACCGCCCGGACCGGGCCGTCATGCCGGACCGGGCACACGTGGAAGGCCGTGGGCCGCTCGCCGCTCTCCCACGCCAGGGCCCAGGTCCCCGGCCCTGCCGCGTCCAATGCCGCCAGGGCCTCCGGCTCCTCGGCCGCGGCGGTCGCGCGCAGGAACTCGAGCCGTTCGGGGCCGGGGAGAGCGAGGAGGCGCGGGAGCGCCCGGCGGCAAGCGCGGAGGACGGCCGGTGGCCACGGGCCGCGGAGGAGCTCCGGACCGGCGTCGTTCAATGAGGAAAGATCGAGCGGCATCGTCGCTGCTCCTCTCCTTGCGTTCGATCAGAACCTAGTGATCGTGATCACGGAGGTACGGCGCGCTTCGCCAAATCGTGATCCGCCCGGCTCGGGGCCGGCCGGGCACTTCACTACTGTGTCGATCTCCGTGGATTTCTCTGGAGGGTAGATGGGGCCTCAGTCGGCGAGGTGGGCGGCGGTCGTCGCGGCGGTCGTCGTGGCGGTCGTCGTGGCCGCGTCCGGGTGTGGAACGCGACCGGCCGACACCGGTGTCCGGATCGCCGCGTCCGAGTCGGCGTCACCGGAGGTGTCCGAGTCGGCGTCGCTGCTCGTGAAGGTCTTCGAAGAGGGGCAGCAGGACGATGTGCCCAATCCCGGGTCGGGCACGGGGGACCCGCGGCTGGCCGCGGCCCTGCTCCCTGGCTTCCGGGACGTACGGCAGCGGTCGTACCAGCCGGGTGCCGTCGTCGCGCTGCCTGTCGCCGACCTGCGGTCCACCTTCATTCCGGAGCGTCAGATCAGCAGCCCTCTCGAGGGGCCGGAGGAGTGCACCAAGTGGACGGCCGGGATGTGGTTGGAGGTACTGAACCGGTACAACGCCCCCGGCGCGCAGATGGCCGTCGCCATGATGGAGCCGGCCATCCCCGCCGGCTCGCGGCGGCCCGAGGGGGCGGCCTTCAGTGAGGCGATCATCACCGGGCCCGTGGCCATGCTGGACCGGCTCGGTGATCCGGAGTTGCCCGCGCAATGCGGTCGCCTCCCCGTTGCGGGCGACGGGTTCGGTGAGATCCAGCCGCTGACCGTTCCGCGCCTGGGCGAGCGGTCCTGGGCCTATCGCATCACCGGCACCGGGAAGGTCCCCGTCTGGCACTGGGTGGAGGTGGTCCAGACCTCGCATTACGTGCTGGAGATCCGGATTCCGAATCAGGATCCGCGCCCTCGTACCGACCCCGCCGAGTTGCTTCCGCTGATCGCTCAGGAGGCCTATGCGAAGGCGGCCAAGCTATTCTAAGATTCCTTAGAATATGAGAAGGAGTGATCATGTCTTACCCCGAGCCCCGATACCTGGCAGAGGCCGGCGAGCACAGTGGCGTCCTGCGCACGGCGGACACCCCGCCCGACCTGTCGATGGCCAGTGGCACGCAGGTGCACTACCTCGGCACGGGCGGCTCGACGAACGGCGCGTTCGGCCTGTACCGATGGGAGATGGGCCCGCGCCCGTCCGGTCCCGGCGCGCACTTCCACCGCACGATGACCGAGTCGTTCTACGTGTTGTCCGGCACCATCAGGCTCTTCAACGGGGAGAAGTGGGCCGAGGGGAAGCCCGGCGACTTCCTGTACGTGCCCGAGGGCGGCGTGCACGCCTTCCGCAACGAGTCGGGCGAGCCGGCCTCCATGTTGATCCTCTTCACCCCGGGTGCGCCCCGCGAGGCGTACTTCGAGGAGCTCGCCGACATCTCCAACACCGGCCGCGAGCTCGGCCCCGAGGAGTGGACCGAGCTGTACCTGCGCCACGACCAGTACATGGTCTGATGTCCGAGTCCCCGGAGGAGCCGATCTACCAGCAGCTGGCCCGCATCGGCAAGGCCCTGGCCAGTCCGGTGCGGCTGCGCCTGCTGGACGTGCTCGGCCAGCGCGAGCACACGGTCGAGGAGCTGGCCCAGGCGGCGGGGGTGGCGCTCAAGAACACCTCCGCCCAGCTCCAGCAGCTGCGGGCCGTCCATCTGGTGACCAGCAGGAAAGACGGCCAGCGGGTCTACTACCGGCTGGCGGACGAGCGGGTGTCGCGGTTCCTGGCGGAGTTGCGGGGGTTCGCGGAGGAGCGGCTGGCCGAGCTGCGGGACGCCGTACGGACTCGGCTCGGGCCCCTTGAGGGGGTGACCGCCGACGAGCTGGCCTCCCGCCTGGCCGACCCCGGCACGCTGGTCGTGGACGTGCGCACGGCCGCCGACCACGCGGCCGGGCACGTGCCGGGGGCGATCTCCCTGCCCATGGCCGAGCTGCGCGAACGCCTGGACGAGCTGCCCAGGGAGAGGGAGATCGTGGCGTACTGCGGCGGGCCGTACTGCGCGGTGTCCTCGGAGGCCGTACGCGTCCTGAGCGAGCACGGCTACGCGGCCCGCGCCCTCGACGGCGGTTACCCCAGCTGGCAATGGCGGTGAGGCGTGGTGAGCGTGCGGTGAGCACGCGGTGAGGCGGTGCCGCCAGGGTTGAGCCATCGCCGGATCCGCACCGAGGACCGGCCGCTGGCAAGGAGCAGAAGATGGGCGTTCTGGCGGGCAAGACGGCGCTGGTCACGGGCGGGTCGCGGGGCATCGGACGGGCGGTGGCGCTGCGGCTGGCCGCGGAGGGTGCTCTGATCGCCGTCCACTACGGCGGGAACGACGTGGCGGCCAAGGAGACCGTGGCGCGGATCGAGGAGGCGGGCGGCCAGGCGTTCGCCGTCCGCGCCCGGTTCGGCGAGGCGGGCGCGGTGGACGAGCTGTTCGAGGGGCTGACCACCGGGCTCGCGGGACGGGGGCTGGACGTCCTGGTCAACAACGCGGGCATCGGCCCGGCCAAGCCGATCTCGCAGACCACCCCGGAGGAGCTGGACAGGGTCCTGGCGATCAACGTCAGCGCGCCGTTCTTCGTGATCCAGCGCGCGCTGCCGCTGCTGAACGACGGCGGCCGCATCATCAACATGGGCTCGACGGCCAGCCGCTTCGCGGTCACCATGCAGATCGGCTACACCATCAGCAAGGCGGCGCTCGCGTCGATGGCCCCGACCCTGGCCAACGAGCTCGGCAGGCGCGGGATCACGGTGAACACGGTCGCGCCCGGCGCGGTGCGGACCGACATGACCGCGGGCTACACCTCGATCCCCGAGGTGGTGGCCGGGCTGGAGTCGATCACGGCGCTCGGGCGGCTCGGCGAGCCGGAGGACGTCGCCGACGTCGTCGCCTTCCTGGCGGGGCCGCAGGGCCGGTGGGTGACCGGCCAGACCATCGACGCGTCCGGCGGCACGTACCTCGGCCCTCTTGCCTGACCTGGCGTTTCGACCACAGGAGTTCTCATGAGCCAGAACATCACACCCCCGCTGGGCCGCCGCTACGAGGTCGGAGGCAGGCAGCTGTTCCTCGACCGCGCCGGCACCGGCGGTCCCGCCGTCGTCATCCTGCCCGGCGCGGCCGCCATGGGCCTTGACTACCTCAACCTCCACCAGCAGGTCAGCAAGTTCACCACCAGCGTGATCTACGACCGCGGCGGCACCGGCTGGAGCGACCCCACCCGGCTGCCGCGTACCGCCGCCGAGGCCGCCGACGAGCTGTACGACCTGCTGCGGGTCGCCGGCGTTCCGGGACCGTACGTGCTGGTGGGGCACTCCCTGGGCGGGCTGCACGCGCGCCGCTTCGCCCAGCTCCACCCCGGCGAGGTGGCCGGGCTGGTCGCCCTGGACATCCTTTACGAGGAGTGGGACGCCTACGTGCCCGAGCCGTTCCGGCTCACGCAGGCGCAGGCGCTCGACGAGACCGTCACCGAGATCCCGGCCGAGCTGGTCGAAGGCGCGCGGGCCCTGCTCAACGGCATGTTCGCGACCTGGCCTGCGGACATCCGCGAGGCCCTCGTCGCCCGGCACCTGGACCCCGCCGCGTTCGCCGACGGCATGCGGGAGCGCGCGAACCTCGCCGAGCTGGCCGAGGAGGTCAGGAACGGCGGCCAGGTGCCCGACGTGCCGCTGATCGCGTTCACCGCCCAGGGCATCGACCCCGGCCAGGAGCTGTACCTGCCGGCCGAGATGCTGCGCCGGCAGAACGAGGCCAAGCGCGCCATGTACACCGACCTGGCCGCCTCGGTCTCCCGCGGCGAGAACCGCGTGCTGGAGAACGCCTCGCACAGCTGGATCCACATCGAAGGGGCCGACGCCGTACTCAAGGGCATTCAGGACCTGATCGAGAAGGTCTGAACCGTCACTGCGCCTCGTGCGGCAGCTCCTCGGGACGCCCGTGTAATCGCCCGAGGATCACGGGGGCGCGACGGAGGTCCGACCGCATCAGGCGGTGCCGGCGGCGGGCACCGCACACGTACCCCCAGGCGCAGCCCACGAGCGCCACGGCGGTGAACGCGGCCAGCCGGAGCAGGTCGTCGGTTCCGAAGGCCAATTGGCCCCGGGGATGCGCCAGAAAGCCCGTCGCGAAACACCACGACATCGCGCCCGTCGCCAGTGCGGCGAAATAACGCCGCACCCAGGCGCCGAACACGCCGACCGCCACCGCCATCACGATGATGCGTGCCGTGGCCTCGGAGAAAGCCAGCGCGGCGACGACGCAAGCGCCGACCGCCCACACGAACCCGGCCGGAAGCAGCATCTCCACAGGACGCCCGCGCATCGACCATCCTTTCTGTGGGAGCAATTTCATAAAACCCGCCCGGGCCCGCGGGGGCGATATCTTCTACGGCATTACTTCGCACACGCCACGGCCGTTGACGCGTTATTCACGCGGTGCGGCGGCCGGTCAGGCGTTATTCACGCGGTACGGGGGCCGGTCAGGCCACGCGCTTCGCGGGCCTGGACATCGCGCCCACCGGGTCGATGACGACGCCGATGACGTCGAGCCGGGCGATCATCGAGCGCAGCGCCGGGACCGTGAGCAGCACCGACGGCCGGTCCGCCCCGAGGACGTCGGCCGGCTTGAGCGCCTGAGTGAACGCGACCGCCGTGCGGAACAACCGCAGGGCCGAGCCACCCCCCAAGCCACCCGCTGAGCCGCCCGCCCCCCGGTCAGCCCACGTGGACGCGCGGCCGCAGCTCCGGGTCCGGCTCGGCCTGGCGCAGCACCTCCCTGGTCACCGGCGGCACGTCACCGCCGCCGAAGATCAGGTACCGCAGCATCGCCACGGCCGGATTGCCCTCGGTCCAGTGGAAGTAGATGTGCGGCACGGAGCCGGTCCGGTCGCGCAGATGCAGCAGCAGCGCGGCCAGCGCGTTCGGCACCGCGGAGGTCTCGACCGAAAGGATCTTGTGGCCGTACCGCTCCTCGCCCTTGACGTGCAGCTCCGACTCGAACTCCGAGGCGTCCGGCACCGTCGCCTCCACGAACAGGACGGGCTCCGCGGGACGCAGCCGGTGGGTGACCCACGCCTCGCGCAACTTGTCGTTGTACTCGGCCTGGTCCCGCTGGTGCGGCTCGTTGGCGATCAGGTGGATCTCGCCGCACGCCGCCTCGTTGACGAACTGCTCGGCCAGCGGGTCCAGGTGCACCGCCGTGACCCGCAGCTCGGTGGAGCGGGTGGCGCGGGAGATCAGCGAGAAGCCGACGATGCTCGCGATGAAGAACGAGGCGATCTTGACGCCGTCCGGCCGCTCGAAGACGTTGTCGATCAGGGTGTAGGCCAGGACGAACGAGATGAGCGCGAACCCGGCCATGGCCTTGTGCTGCCCCTGCTTCCCGGCCGACAGCGTCACCGCGACCGCGGCCGAGAGCATGAGCACGAGCACCCCGGTGGCGTACGCGCCACCCTGGGCGTCCACGTCGGCGTCGAAGATGATCGTGATGGCGAACGCGATGACCGAGAACACCAGCACCAGCGGCCGGATCGCGCCCGTCCACTCCGGCGCCATGCCGTACCGGGGCAGGTAGCGCGGCACCAGGTTGATCAGCCCGGCCATCGCCGAGGCCCCGGCGAACCACAGGATCGCGATCGTGGAGATGTCGTACACGGTGCCGAACCAGTTGCCCAGATATTCGTGCGCCAGGTAGGCCAGCGCCCGGCCATTCGCCTTGCCGCCGGCCTCGAACTCCTGGTGCGGGATGAGCACGGTGGTGACGAAGCTGGAGAAGATCAGGAAGACGCTCATGATCAGCGCGGCGGTGGTGAGCATCCGCCTGGTGCCCTTGATCCGCTCCTGGATCTCGCCCTTGACCACCGGCATCACCGCGACCCCGGTCTCGAACCCGGACAGGCCCAGCGCCAGCTTCGGCATGACCACGAGAGACAGGCCGATCATGGCCAGCGGGCTGGAGAAGTCCAGGCTCAGCGCGCGTTTCCAGTCGACGACCACCTGAGGGGCCTCCAGCACGTGCACGACGGCCGTCGCGACCACGACCGCGTTCAGCGCCAGGTAGACGAAGACGAGCACCACGGCGATGCCGATCGCCTCGGAGAAGCCCATCAGGAACACGCCGCCGAGCAGGGCCAGCAGCACGAGCGTCACGATGACCCGCGCGCCGGCCAGGAAGGCCGGCACGAACGGGTTCTCCAGGATGTGGGCGGTCGCGTCCGCCGCCGACAGCGTCATCGTGATCACGAAGTCGGTGGCCGCGAAGCCGAGCAGGACCAGCACGAACAGCTTGCCCCACCACTGCGGCGCCAGCTTCTCCAGCATCGCGATCGAGCCCTGCCCGTACGGGCTCTCGACCGCGACCCGGCGGTAGACCGGCAGCGCGCCCAGCAACGTGAGCGCCACCAGGAACAACGTGGCCAGCGGCGAGAGCAGCCCGGCCGCCAGCGCCGCGATGCCCGGCTGGTAGCCCAGCGTGGAGAAGTAGTCCACGCCGGTCAGGCACATCACCCGCCACCACGGGTGCTTCACATGGGGACCGTGCTGGATCTGCTTCCGGTCGGTCTGCAAACCCTCCAGCAGCCAGGACCGCAGCGTCCCTTCCGTGGGGGCCGGCTTTTTCGCCAGCACCATAACGGTCACCCCTCCGAAATGGCCGCATAAATATGCATCGCACACTATCCAGGCCAAAGAGATGATTAGCCTGGTCAGAGCGTCAAGAAAACGTATAAATCGGAGACTGACCAGTACAGTCTCGGCACTATCGGCCCGGCCGTAACAAGATGCCCGGTTCGTGACGAGGTCATGCCCGGCCGGTGATCACGTCTCTGGTTGGGCAGGCCGCTGACCAGCAGAGTTGCACTCAGTCGATGTGAAGGAGTCGTCATGGGTGCCCTGCTCCAGCGCCGGGACTTTCGCAAGGCCACGTCCGCGTGGCATGGACCGCTCAGCTACTGCGCGGCGGCGCTGGCGGTGCTGGCCGTCGGCTGCGCGATCGGGCTCGCGGTGGACGGGCGGACGCTGATGGGCCAGGGGGTGTGGCTCAAACCGATCAAGTTCGCGATCTCCCTCGGCCTCTACGCGCTCACGCTGGCCTGGATGATCGGCCAGGCCCGGCGGTGGCGGCGGACGCTGTGGTGGCTGGGCACGGTGACCGTGGGCGGCTTCCTCCTCCCGGAGATCACGGCCATCACCTTCCAGGCGGCACGGGGCGTGCGCAGCCACTTCAACTTCGCCACCGGGCTGGACGAGACGGTGTTCATGATCATGGGTGGCGCCGCGTACCTGGGCTGGCTGCTGACCTTCGCGATGGGGATCCTCCTGATGGCGCAGCGCCGCCTGGACCGGGCGATGGCGTGGGCGATCCCGCTCGGGCTGGCCATCTCGCTCGCCGGCATGTCCGTCGGCTACCTGATGACCGCTCCCACCCCCGGCCAGGCTGAGGGGCTGGCCAGGGGGCTGAGCCTGACCACGATCGGCGCGCACAGCGTCGGCGCGCCCGACGGCGGCGCCGGCATGCCGATCACCGGGTGGGAGACCGGCGCGGGCGACCTGCGGGTGGCGCACTTCGTCGGCCTGCACGCCCTGCAGGTGCTCCCGCTGGTCGCGATCGGCCTGCGCCTGCTCGCCCGGCGCTTCCCGGTCCTCGCGGGCGCCGGCACCCGTACCGCGCTGGTGGTCGTCTCCGCGCTCGGGTACGCGGGGCTCACGGGGCTGGTGCTGTGGCAGGCGCAGCGCGGGCAGGCCCTCGTCCACCCCGACGCGTCGACGCTCGGCGCCGCCGCCGCTCTCGCCGGGCTGGTCTCGGTCTGCGCGGCCGCGGTCCTGGCCGTCTCCGCCCGCAGGCCCAGGGCGTCGGCCGGGCGGCGCGTCCCCGCCGCCGCGGTCGGGACCTCCGCCTGATCCCCGGCACCCGGCGTCTCCTAGGCTGCTCGGGTGCACAAGCGGGCGATGCTGATCGTTGTCGTGGTGTTCGCGGGCTTCGCGAGCATCTACGTGGCCGCCGGTTCGCCCCTGGCGCTGGCCGTGTTCGGGGTGCAGGTCGCCTTCGCCCGGTGGCGTTCGTGGTGGCTGGTCCCCCTCCAGGCCGTCCTGGCGTACGGGTCGGTCCTGCTGTCCGGCTCCTCCGTCGGCGTGCTCGGCTTCGTCGGCGGGACGTTGCTGCTGACCCGGCTGTGGCCGCTCGCCCTGGCGGTGGCGGCGAGCGCCGCGCTGCTCGGCCCCGCCGACCCGGTGATCAGCATGGTGCTGATCTCCCTGATCGTCTACGGCCTGACGAAGATGATCGACCGGATCGACGAGGTGAACGCGGCCAGGCTCGCGCTGGCGGTGACGGCGGCGGCCGAGGAGCGGCTGCGCATCGCCGCCGAGCTGAGCGCGGGCCTGGGCAGGGCGCTGGCCGCGATCGCCGACGGCGCCCGGACGGGCGAGCCCGACGTGGAGACCGCCCGCCGCTCGCTGGCCGAGGCCAGGGCCGCGGCGGCGAGCTACCGGGCCATGTCCCTGGCCCCCGAGACCACCACCGCCAAGGCCATGCTGACCGCCGCGGGCGTCACCGTGGACGTGCGCGTCGGGCACGCCGAGCCGCTGGGTCCCGCGGGAGCGCTCCTGGCGGCGGTGCTCCGGGAGGCCGTGACGGAGATCGTACGGCGGCGCACGGCCACCACCTGCCGCATCGAGACCTTCACGGAGGCGGGCACGGTACGGCTGCGCGTCTCCCACGACGGCGCGCGCACGGCCGGCGACGAGAGCCTGGGCGACCTGCCCGCTCAGGTCGAGGAGGCAGGCGGCACGCTCAGCGTCGGGCTCACCGACGACGCCCTGGTGACGGTGGAGGCGAGGCTGCCCGCAACGGTCACCGAGCCCGTGCCCGACCCGGGTGGCAGCGTGCTGCCGATGGCGCTGCTGGCGGCCGTGCTGGTGGGGTTCTCGGCCAAGGCGCTGCTGGTGGCCGGCTCGCCGTGGCCGGCGATCCCGCTGGCCGCCATCGTCTTCATGCAGCTGCGATCGGTCGAGGGGCGGCACCCGGTGGCGCTGTCGATCATGGCGGTGCTGACGTTCGCGCCGATCCCGCTGTTCGGGCAGGCGTGGCTGGGAGTGGCGGGGTTCCTGGCGGGGCCGATCCTGCTGGCCTTCCCATGGGCGGTGGCGCTGCCGCTGGTGGCGGCCATCGTCGCGGTGGTCGCGGCGGCCGGCGCGCTGCTCGGCCTGCCGGTCCCGCTGATCGTCAACTACCCGATCAGCACGGTCGTGACCGGCCTGGTCGTGTACGGGCTGTTCAAGCTCGCCCAGCTGGCCAGGGAGCTGCACGAGTCGCGGGACGGCCCGGCTCGCGCGGCCGTCGTCGAGGAACGCCTGCGTGCCGCCCGTGACCTGCACGACCTCCTCGGGCACACCCTGGCGGCGATCCTGCTCAAGTGCGAGCTCGCCCGCCGCCTCGACGCCGAGCGAGCACGCAAGGAGCTGGACGACGTCCTGTCGATGACCGAGCAGGCGATACGGGACCTGCGGACGGTGTCGGGCGGGCACCGGGAGCTGTCCCTGGCCACCGAGGCGGAGTCGGCCCGTTCGCTGCTGGCGACGGCGGGCATCGACGTCCTGCTCGACCTGGGCCACGACACCCTCGCCGGGGAGGCCGACACCACGCTCGGGATCGTGCTCAGGGAGGCCGTCACCAACGTCCTGCGGCACAGCTCGGCCCGCCGCTGCACGATCACGACGTCCGTACGGGACGGCGCCGTACGGCTGAGCGTGCGCAACGACGGGGCACGGGCCGCGGAGGGACGCCGCGGCTCGGCCGGGATCGGCAACCTCACCACCCGGCTGACGGCCCTCGACGGGCGGCTGGCCGTGTCCCAGGAGGACGGCTGCTTCGAGCTGACCGCCACGGTCCCGATCTAGATCCAGCCGGCCTCGGTGGCGATGCGTACGGCGTCGGTGCGGTTGCGGGCGTTGAGCTTGGCGACGATCGCGGTGATGTAGTTGCGGACGGTCCCCGCGGTCAGGAAGAGCTGTCCCGCGATCTCGGTCGCCTCGGCGCCCGCCGCGACCAGCCGCAGGACGTCGGCCTCGCGCGAGGTGAGCGGGTTGTCGGCCAGGTTCCACGCGGTGCTGGCGAGCGAGGGGTCGAGGACCCGCTCGCCCCGCGCCACCTTCCTGATCGCGCCCGTCAGCTCCTCCGGCGAGGCGGTCTTCAGGATGAAGCCGTCCACCTGGGAGGCGAGCGCGCGGCGGAGGTGGCCCGGCTTGCCGTGGCCGGTGAGCATGAGCGTGCGGCAGCCCGGCAGCTTCGCGCGCAGCTCGCCGGCGGCGTCGAGGCCGTCGATCGCGCCGGGCATGTCGACGTCCAGGACGGCCACGTCCGGCCGGTGGACCAGGGCGGCGGAGACCACCGCGTCCCCGGACTCGACCGCCTGGACCACCTCGATGTCGGGCTCGATGCTGATCAGGGCCACGAGCGCCTCCCTGATGACGTGCTGGTCCTCGGCCAGGAGAATGCGGATCACCTGACCATTATGTCCGGATCATGATGAGGTCATGGCGGGGTGGTGACCGGCTCTCTGGTGGCTGAAAGCGCAGATCAGCAGGCTTGAGGCATGACAGAGGCAGTGCGGTTGGACGCGGTGAGCAAGGTGTACGGCAGGGGCCGGAGCGCGGTGGCGGCCCTGCGCGAGGTGTCGATCGCGATCCCCCGGGGCACCTTCACCGCCGTCATGGGCCCCTCGGGCTCGGGCAAGAGCACGTTCCTGCACTGTGCGGCCGGGCTCGACGTCCCCAGCTCGGGATCGGTACGGCTGGGCGGCACCGACCTGGCGGGCATGGACGAGAACGCGCTGACCGAGCTCCGGCGCCAGCGCATCGGCTTCGTGTTCCAGGCCTTCAACCTGGTCTCCGCGCTGACCGTGACGGAGAACATCACGTTGCCGCTCATGCTGGCCGGCGCCCGGGTCGACCAGGGCTGGCTGCGGGAGGTCGTGCACAGGGTGGGCCTCGACGGCCGTGCCGGGCACCGCCCGGCCGAGCTCTCCGGCGGCCAGCAGCAGCGCGTGGCGATCGCCAGGGCGCTGGTGACCAGGCCGGAGGTGGTGTTCGGCGACGAGCCGACCGGCGCGCTGGACACGATGACCGCCCGCGACGTGCTGACCCTCCTGCGGGAGGTGGTCTCCGGGCTGGGCCAGACCGTGGTGATGGTCACCCACGACCCGGTGGCGGCCTCGTACGCCGACAACATGCTGTTCCTGGCCGACGGCCGGATCGTGGACGCGATGGCGGCTCCCACCGCCGAGAAGGTGGCCGGGCGCATGACCGGGCTGGGGGCGTGGAACTGATGATCTCCTTCGCGTTGAGGATGCTCCGCCACCGCAAGGCCGGGTTCGCCGGCGCGTTCGTGGCCCTGCTGTGCGCGGCGGCGCTGGTGACGGCGTGCGGGATGCTGCTGGACACGGGCCTGCGCGGCGGGGTGGCGCCCGAGCGGTACGCCGGCGCCCCCGTGATCGTGGCGGGCGACCAGTATGTCCGCCAGGCCAAGGAGAGCGGCAAGGAGAAGGCCAAGCTCCTGTCCGAGCGCAGGTGGGTCCCGGCCTCCCTGGCGCAGGACCTCGCCCGCGTGCCCGGCGTGACGAAGGTGGTCACCGAGGTGACCTTCCCCTACGCCGGGTTCACCGCCCACGGCTGGGAGTCGGCCGCGCTCACCCCGTTCACGCTCGCCGAGGGGCGCGCCCCCAAGGCAGCGGACGAGGTGGTCGTGGACGCCCGCCACGCCGGCCGGGCGATCCCCGGCCACCGCGTGGTGGGGGTGACCGCGCAGGCGCTGCCCGGCCAGGACACGATCTTCTTCGCCACCGGCGAGGCCCGCCGCCTGGCCGGACGCGAGGGCCTGGTGACGGCGATCGGCGTCTGGCCCGGGGTCGAGGTGACCGTCAAGGGCGCCGTGGCCTACACCGGCGACGAGCGCGGCGCGGTCGAGTTCCCCGAGGCGGAGAACTCCCGGGTCAGGCTCATCAGCCTGGGCGGCGCGCTCGGCGGCACCTCGCTGCTGGTGGCGGTCCTCGTCGTGGTGGGCACGTTCGCGCTGTCCATGCAGCAGCGCCGGCGTGAGATCGCCCTGCTGCGGGCCGTCGGCGCCCTGCCCGGGCAGGTCAGGAGGCTCGTCGGCGGCGAGGCCCTGCTCATCGGCGCGGTCGCCGGGGCGCTCGGCTCCGGGGCCGGGATCCTGCTCGGGTTCTGGCTGCGGTCCAGGTTCGTCGACCTGGGCGCGATGCCGGCGAACCTGCGGCTGGTGGTCAGCCCGTTCCCCCCGATCGTCGCGGTCCTGACCACGCTGGTGGCCGCGTGGGTGGCGGCGCGCGTCTCCGCCCGCCGTACGGCGCGGATCAGGCCGGTGGAGGCGCTGGGAGAGACGGCGATGCCCGCCGCCGGGATCCCGCCGGTGCGGCTGGTCGCGGGCCTGCTCGCCCTGGCCGGCGGCGTGGTCCTGACGATCGTGCTGTCCGGCCTGAACACGGAGGCGGCCTCCAGCCCGGTCACCATGCTGACCGCGCTGGTGTGGACGATCGCGGTCGCCCTGCTCGGGCCGCTGGTCGCGCGGGCGGTGACGGCGCTGCCGCTGCGCGCGCCCGGCGTGGCCGGCTACCTCGCGCGCAAGAGCCTGCGCGCCGGCACCGGGCGGCTGGCCTCGGTGATCGTGCCGCTGACCCTGATGACGGCGATGACGTGCACGATCCTGTTCGTGCAGACCACCATGGGACACGCCGCGCAGAGCGAGCTGAGCGCGGGCGTCAGGGCCGACCACGTGCTCGGGCCCGGCGCCTCCGCCGCCGCCGCGCGCCAGGTGCCCGGCGTGCGTGCCGTCACGGAGGTGCTGCGCACGTCGGTCAGGATCGACCTCGAGAAGTACGCCGTCCAGGCCGTCACGCCCGGCGGCCTGGACCGGACGATGGATCTGGGCGTGGTGGCGGGCTCGCTGGACGGGCTCGGCGACACGTCGGCGGCGATCAGCCGCACCGCCGCCGGCCGCCTGGACGCCGGCCTGGGAGACCGGCTCAGGCTGGTGCTCGGCGACGGCACCCCCGCCGAGGTGCGGGTCGTCGCGATCTACGCCCGCGGTCTCGGCTTCGGCGACCTGACCCTTTCCCGGGAGCTCGTCGCGGGCCACGTGGACGACCCGCGGGGCACCGTCCTGGTCTCCGGCGGGGACCGCGAGGCGCTCCGGCGGGCGTCCGGCGTGCCGGTGCTCGACGGGGCCGGGACGGCGCAGGTGGAGAGCCCCAACGCGGCGGTCACGTACGTCGCCATGGGCCTGATCATCGCCTTCTGCGCGATCGCCGTGGTCAACACGCTGGCCATGTCCACCCTGGCCAGGTCCAGGGAGCTCGCCCTGCTGCGGGTGGTGGGCACGACGCGGCGGCAGGCGGCGCGGATGCTGCGCGCCGAGACCCTGACGGCGACGGTCGTGGCGGTGGCCCTCGGGTCGGCGATCTCGCTGGTGACGCTGGCCGCCTTCAGCTCGGGGATGACGGGGTCGGCGCTGCCGTACGTGCCGCCGGTCGCGTACCTCGCGGTGGTCGCCGCCGTGGCGGCCCTGGCACTGGTGGCCACGGCCGTCCCGGGCAGGTTCGCGCTGAGCTCCCGTCCGGCGGACACGCTCGCGGCGCGCGAGTGACGGGCCTCAGCCGGGCGGATTTCAGGCGGGCAGCCAGCGCAGCCAGCCGCCGTGCAACGCGGAGAACGCGACGGGACGCCCGTCGAGCGCGAGCGCGTAGGTGACGACGTCCGCCGGCGGCCGCTCGTGGACGCGGGCGTCGAGGCCCGGGAGGACGCCCGGGTCCTCCTGGGCGATCCAGTGGCCGCCGAGCCGCCGGACCTGCTCCACGAACGTGGCGCGCCCGTCGTCCGGCACGTAATAGAGGACCGCGGTGTGGTAGACGACGAGCGTGGCGTGCGCGGGCGCCTGGGCGGCCACCTCGCCAAGACGCGCGTTGAGGTCTCCCCGGACGATGCGGGGCGGATCCTGGCGCGCCACGTCGATGGCGGTGTCCAGGCGCCGCAGGCGGTCGTGCTGTCCGGGCCAGACCAGCGTCCGCAGCCATCGGACGTCGTCGGGATCGGTGACGTCGAGAGGGTTGAGGTCGATGCCGGCCCGCCAGGCGACGGTCACCGCGCCGCCCGGTTCGGCGAAGGGCGACTCGCCCTCGGTGCGGCAGCGCAGCCGCAACGGACTGGCCAGGTCCCCGGCCAGGCGTCCGTCGTAGTCGTAGCCGTAGCGGTCGGGCAGCAGGCACAGCCCGGCCGACGCGCCGACCTCCAGCAGCGCCAGCGGCTGCGGGAGCGAGGCGAGCAGCGGGTAGAGAGCGGCGCACCGGGCCGCCTCGTTGGTCTGGGTACGGCGGGCGAGCATCGTGGCCACGACCGCGTCGCGGTGGTCGAGCACGGACCGGCGGAACTCCTGGTAGCCGGCGGGCGTCCCCGCCACGTACCGGGCGGCGGCGAACAGCAGGTTGGGCTGCCGCTTGGCGGGCGGGAGGCCGGACAGCAGCGCGATCAGGTCGGGGTCGTCTGCCACCCCGGAGGCGAGCTGCTCGTAGAGCGGCGACGAGCCACGGGCCTCCCTCGACGCGAAGCGCCGGTACTGTTCCGCGGTCGTCGGCTCCATGATCGGCACTCTAACGAGGCGGCCCGCCCCTGGGAACGGAGCGGGCCGGCCGGGTGTCACTTGCGGTAGATGTGGATGTTCTTGATGTGGTTGTCGCTGCGCGCCGACATGTCCGTCCGGCCGTAGAGGCCGCACTTGAAGTAGTGGGTGGCCGCGCCGCGGTCGTTGAAGCTGGTGCGGTACTGGCGGTTGACGAAGATGTGGATCTTGCCGAGGTCGGTCTCGTGGACGACGTTGAGGCGGAGGTAGCTGTCGTACACCGGGGCGTAGATCTGCGTCGTGGAGTCGTAGTAGTTGATGCTGTCGGTGTTCATGGCCAGCGTCATGAACGCCGTCGCCGACGTCGCGCCGCCGAAGACCTGCATGACGCACACCCGGTGGGCGCCCGCCCCGATCTTCATGTCGCATTCGAACTGCGCGTGTCCCGAGGTGTAGTCGTTGTGGAAGCGCAGCTCGCTGCGCGGGCCCGAGTCCTGGCCGGGGAAGGTGCTGGGGTCGGTGTCGTACAGCCAGAAGTGGTGCTCGCCGGTGGCGGCGTCGTACGTGTGGCGGGTCCTGTCGGGCGGCTGGTGGACGGAGTAGGTGGGGAAGATCTCCGTCCAGCCGGAGCCGATGGGGCCCGCCGCCCGGGCGGCGGGGGGGGGGGGCCCCCGCGGCCCCGCCGCGGGCGTGCCCGCGTCTGCCCTCCCCTCTCGTCCCAGCACCGCTCGGGCGCCGGGTGCGT